>CAWUJT010000004.1:0-66192 GCA_963922715.1 uncultured Thalassobacter sp. | reverse complement strand
GCTATGGGCTGTCGATCACTGTTGCCTTTTGCAGATGGAAATCATCCGCCACGCCGGCCTCACCCAGGGCTGTCGCCAAACGATCACTGATGAAATACGTGTCGAAGTAACTGGGCTCAGACCAAATGTCGGGACCTGATAAAGCCGCTTCGGTGACAAATATTTTACCCAAAATATTGGAGGCATAATTTACTCTTGCAGCAGCTCCCTTAATGTCTGGGTGGTTTTCATCTTTTTCCGGCTGTGCAGGATCACGGTATCGGAACGAATTTTTAGGATTGGCAGGCACAACCAGGGTCACGCGTTCCGCGTGGGGGGTGACTTCATCGGTCTTGAAAAAGTCCACCGGGAACAATTGTGCCTCCCCCAGGTCAAACTGCTCAAACACATCGATCGCTTCATGGGCGATCATCGGGTAATCTTGAAAAAAGGAATATGACAAGCGGTATCCATTGGGCCCGATGATCGGGTCATCGGTGTTTTCTATTTTGCCATTCTTCAACTCTTTGTAATTCAGCCTGAAAGCTTGCGGACGGTCCGACGGATCAAGGCGCAGCCCTTGTTCTATTGGGTTTATCCAAGCCTCAATGCGTTCCTTTGCTGATTTTGCCGGCCGGATAACAGAGTGCGCATTTCTATTCGTAATCGCGCCTGCAAAAGCAACCCACCACACACAGTCAGTCATTTGATGTCTCCTTTTCACTCTGCGCTTGTGTCGCGCCCATTTGTTGCACTGATAAATCAGGGTTTACGAAGCGTAAAGTTTTCTTCTTTAGCGAAAATTTGAGCGGCTTTTGAAGGACGCGCGTCTGTGCAATCCAAAACCTATACCGTGGCGTTTGAAGGGCTGGAGGCCCAGCCGGTGCGCGTGGAATGCGCCTTGTCCCCGGGCTTGCCGTCCTTTTCCATTGTGGGTCTGCCTGCTAAGGCTGTCTCTGAGGCGCGGGAACGTATCCGCGCGGCCCTGTCACATCTTGCGATTGCCTTGCCCGCGAAACGGATTACGGTCAATCTGTCACCCGCCGATATGCCCAAAGATGGGGCGCATTTCGATTTGCCGATCGCTGTGGCTTTGCTCACTGCTCTTGAGTTTATCCCGCTGGAAGAGGCTGAGCGCATTGTCTCTATGGGGGAGCTATCGTTGACTGGGGGATTGGTCAGCGTGCGCGGTGCCTTACCGGCGGCGGTCGCGGCGGGCGGGCTTGAGGCTGCGCTGTTTTGTCCGCACCCCAATGCGTCAGAGGCCGCATGGGTCGGGGCGACAGCTGTGTATGGGCCCCAGTCGCTTGCCGAACTGCTGGCCCATTTCGCGGGACGGGCGCTGTTGCCTCTGGCCAGGCCGGGCGAGGTTTCCGACATGGCAGAAACCAAAGACTTCCGCGATGTGCGGGGGCAAGAGCGTGCGAAACGTGCGCTTGAGATCGCGGCGGCGGGACGGCATCATTTGTTTTTGGTGGGGCCGCCGGGGGCGGGAAAGTCGATGATGGCGGCACGGTTGGCCAGTATTTTGCCCCCGCTGACCGCGGAAGAAGCGCTGGAGACATCGATGATCCAATCGGTGGCGGGGGTCTTAGAAGGCGGCGGCATCTCCAAAACGCGGCCCTATCGCGCCCCCCATCATACGGCCAGCATGCCCGCCTTGGTGGGTGGGGGCCGCGGTGCAGGGCCTGGGGAAATATCGCTGGCCCATAACGGTGTTCTATTCCTGGACGAATTTCCTGAATTTCCGCGTCCTGTTTTGGAAACCCTGCGTCAACCGCTTGAAACCGGGCATGTTTTGGTGGCGCGGGCCAATGCGCATGTCCGCTATCCGTGTAAATTCTTACTGGTTGCGGCGGCCAACCCCTGTCGATGTGGCCATCTTTACAGCCCTGAGCAGGCCTGTGGCCGTGCGCCATTGTGCGGGGAGGATTATATCGGTCGTATTTCTGGGCCGTTGATGGACCGCTTCGATCTGCGCCTAGAGGTGCCTGCCGTGACGGCCGAAGATCTGCGCCAACCGGCGGCCAAAGACGGCTCTGCCGAAATCGCACAAAGGGTTGCTGCGGCGCGGGAGCGGCAAAGCCACCGCTATGCCGATTGCCCGGACATTCGTGTGAATGCGGATTGCGAGGGTGAAACTCTGATACAGGCGGTTCAACTCAGCCCTGAAGGGGAGCGTCTGATGGAGCATGCCGTCAAGACCTTTCATCTTTCCGCACGCGGGTACCACCGCATTCTCAGAGTGGCGCGCACGATTGCAGATCTCGCCGGATCAGAAGACGTCGCGGATATGCATTTGGCCGAAGCCCTGTCATTTCGGTTGGTCAAACCTGTTGTTTTTACCGGGGAGACGATGACAAAAGCACAATCGTTTGCCTGAGATTACCGCCGTCCCTCATAGAGCCACGCCCCAACCGAAAGCCCGAGCACCAGACATAAGATCACCCAAGCCGGTAAAAGCGGTATCAGACGCACATCGGTTGTGACATAAGCCCCCCTTGGCGTAAGGCCGAGCCACCCGCGCCCGGCAGCTTGGCGCCCTTCTCGCACAAGGCGTAAGGAAGGCAATCCCGCCTCTAAAACCGACACGCCACCCCTTTGCGCATCCACAAGGGCCGACAGCGCTGTGGCAGAAGCGATGGTTTCCCTGAATTCCTTTGGTGCTGTGGGCCCAACGGCAAAGACGCTTTCCATTGCTCCGTCTTGAAAGCGATAGAGCCCTTGTTCTGCAGCTGTGAAAGTGGCCGAAAATTGCCCGGGGGCGCTTTCCGCAAGTTCAACAGCGGCAGAGGTGCCATCGGGCAATATAATGTCCAGCGTATCAACATCTGGCCCCAGTGTGCGGCGTGTGACCGTGATCTCTTGCCCTGCGGCGGTGACACGGAGCGCTTCTTCTTCAAGCTCGGGCTCCTTCATCATCCAATGCGCAAGCCTGCGCAACAGTTCAAGCTGCGGACCGCCGCCTTCAAAGCCTCTGTCCCACAACCACACACTGTCAGAGGCCAAAAGGGCAACGCGCCCCTCTGCAACACGGTGGAGGGTCAGCAAAGGTTTATCATCATATCCGCTCAGGAGGGTTTGGGCCTCGACCCGGCGTTTTTCGGTCAGTTCGACTTGTCGAAACCAACGGCCCCAGGGTGACTCTGCGTCCTGGAGAGGGGAAAAGGCTTCTAAACCCTCTGTCACAGGGTGTCGTTGACCCAAATCTGTGATTTTCGGCAAAAACGCTTCTTCAATGACACGCGCTGTTGGCGATAGGGGCAAAACCTCCGACAGTGGAGACCGATAAAGCGAATCCGCCGTTGCGAAATCTGGTCCAGCGGCCACCAACAGCGCCCCACCGCCTTCCACATACCGGCGTACACTATCAAGGTAGATCGGGGATAAGATGCCGCGGCGGCGGTAGCGATCGAAGATGATCAGATCAAATTCTTCGATCTTTTCAAGAAAGAGTTCCCGGGTGGGGAAAGAAATCAATGACAGCTCGGTTACTGGCACACCGTCTTGCTTTCCAGGTGGGCGCAGAATTGTGAAATGCACAAGATCGACCGTCGCATCGGATTTCAAAAGATTGCGCCAGGTTCTTTGTCCCGGATGGGGCTGGCCAGAGACAAGCAAAACACGCAACCGATCCCGCACACCGTTGATTTGTAAAACCGCCGCGTTGTTGCGCGCGGTCAGTTCATCGGATTGCGCGGTCAAATCGAATTGGATCACATTGCGTCCGCCACGGGTCAATGTAAGGGGCAAAGATACGGTTCGATTTGTTGGCACACGAATGATTCTGGGACGGTCATCATTCAACGTGATCTCAAGCTCTGCCTCCGGGGGCAGCGTGCCGGGTACAGCCCCCATGTCTTCAACCCGTATCGACAGCATGAATTCCTCATCCAGGATGGCGAAACTGGGGGCATTTTCGATCACAAGCCGCCTGTCCCAATCGCTTGCCTGTCCTGTGAGCATCACATGCGTAGGCGCGGGCAGGGCAGGGGCCGCTGTTAGATCATGGATTAGGCCATCGGAAATGATGAACGTCCCCGAGATGCGCCGCTGCGGGACTTCCGTCACCAGCTCGTAAAGCTTTTCATAAACATAGGTGCCACCTTCATCGTCGGTGCTGTCAAGGATGCGGGCGACACGCGGCTCGACATCCAGGCGGTCAAATTCAGCCAATAGGTTTTCGAGGGCGACTTCTGTCTGATCTGTGCGGGTGCCAAGCCGTTGGCTTTGGGTTTCATCAACAATCACCAAGGCGATGTCTTGCAAGGCATCGCGGTCTTCGGATTGCAGGCCTGGATTGACAAGGGCGACAACAATCACTGTCGCTGCTAGCGCACGAAACGGCCATCCTTGTAGGCGGCGGACAATCGCAAGGCCGAGCATAAGGAGCATAACACCCGATAGGACGGCAATTACAGGCCAAGGCAGCATTGGATTAAAGATAACGCTATAATTCATTGTCCCAACCGATCCAGCAAAGCCGGAACATGCACTTGGTCTGATTTGTAGTTGCCAGACAGCACATGCATCACCAGGTTCACCCCAAAGCGATACGCAAGCTCGCGCTGTGCCTCGCCAGAATATCCGCGGCCCACTGGCACAAGTGTGCGTCCGCTTTCATCCACGGCCCAAGCAGCGACCCAATCGTTGCCGCCAATCATAATCGGTGTCACACCATCATTGAGGGTACGGAAAGGTATGCCTTCAACTTGTTTGGCCTCTGGCGTTGCCTCCACCCAAAGGTCACGGCTTGTAAAACGGCCGGGAAAATCTTGGAGCAGATAAAAACTGCGCGTTAAGACATGATCTTGGGGAAGAACTTCAAGGGGTGGTATATCAAGACCCAAGGCCAGGGTCTGGAGTTTTCGACCATTTGGCGTTTGCCCAAAACCCCCGATATCTGCATCGCGACTATCAAAAACAATAAATCCCCCGCCACGCAAATAGCGGTTCAGTTTTTCGTAGGCCTCGGCGCTAGGGGTGGATTGGGACACGGTGATTGGCCAATAAAGTAATGGATAAACAGAAAGCTCATCACGCTCGATATCGACGCCAAAAGGTGGTCCTGGTTCTACCGATGTGCGGCGTGTAAGAATTTTTGAAAGGCCCCTTAGTCCCGCTTCTGATATTTTATCCAAAGAGGTATCCCCGGTTTTGACATAGGCTAAAGTGATTTCCGTCGCGGCTTGTAGAGGGGCGGCATCGGTTTGAGCCAACCCCTCTTTGGGCACGACTGCGAATGCCGCAAGCAGCATAACAGTTACACGTAACCGTCCACTCACCAAAAGGGATGCTATGATGTCTGCACCCAGAATAAGAAAGGCAAGGCTGAGGAAATACGGCTTGAGCTCTTGCTCGGTCAGCGTCTCCAAACCCTCGACACGCACACCAGCAGGCCACGTGGCGGGCTCTAGCGCATCTTCCGGCGTCAAGACATTCAGCGCGATTTGGTGATCACCATTTTTGTAAAGACCGGCATGTAAATCTGGCCCCAGACGTCCATCTGCCAAAATCTCTCCAGAAATACCGGCAAGAGTGCTGGCGTCATTCAAATCGCCAAAGCCATCAAGAATGGCCTGTGGCACCCATAGCCTTCCACTCAGATCTTCCCCCGACAGAATCAAGGGTTCTGTGGTGACCGCGAGGCGTTCCAACATGCGCACAAAAATACCCGACAACGGCAAAGAGGACCATTCGGCATTTGCCGTGACATGGAACAGAACGATTTGTCCCTGCCCAAGACGCTTGCGGGTCACAAGGGGTGTGCCATCTGTGAGCGCCGCGATGGTGCGCGCCGCCAAATTTGGATCGGGTTGGGCCATGATTTGTGTTGTCACGGTCACCTCATCCGACACGCGAAGGCCAGCAAAAGGACTATCATCTGAAAAGGGTCGAAGGGTTTTGGGCTCTCCCCAACTTAAAGCCCCGCCGACAGAACGCCCACCCGCACGCAATCGAACCGGCAAAAGTGCGTCTTCCTGCCCGGTCTCTGTACTGTCCAATGCTGCCAAACGTGGGCCAGCAAATCGCACCAGCAATCCTCCGTCTTCGACCCATGTTTGAACGGTCTCGCGTTCGCTGGCTGAAAGCTGTGCAATGTCTGCAAAGATCAACACATCCGGGTTGGCAAGCAGCATATCGCTCAGGTCACCCTCTAGGATATCGGTTGTGGGGCGTAGGGCTTGGCGCAGATAGAACAGAGGATCGAGGAGGTTTTGTGTTTCCGTGTCGCTTCCGGCGCGCAACAAAGCCACCTCACGGCGTTGTAACGCGTCATCGGTCAGCGCAACAGCCCCCGCGCTGCGTTGCCCGGAAATCTCAAACCGTTGAACGCGGTTGCGCAGCTCTGGCGGAAGATCAAAAAGTACGGTCGCTTTGGTTTCAGTGTTTTCAAAGCGCACAGTCTCATTGGCCAGTTGGGTCATGGCCCCATTCGGACCTGGCCCAACGGCACGCAGGGTGAGCGCGACATCCTCCAAACCAGGCGCGGCGCGCAAAGCTGTGAGCTCAATATCACCATCTTTGAATTGGGGTGATGCAAGACCATAAACCGGCAAAGGCGATTGAATAACACGATCAGGTATCAGTGGAAGCGGTTCTGCATACTGCAAGCTGTCACTTACCCAAATAATCTCATCGGGATTATCTAAATTCTCTGCCCAGGTGGAGATATCTTCTGGGTCGGCACGATAAGGGCGCGGGGAAAACCCGATAAGACGTTCCTGCCAGTCGGCTGCACTTAGATACTCTGGTGGGGCGAGCGGCTCTGTCAGTTGTTGAATGGCCACAGGGCGGCCATCGCGCTGAGCTTCTGACAACAGCTCTTCCACCCGTTTTATGCGCATCGGCCAATCGCGTGCCGAGGCCCAGCTGGCATCCATCACGATCAAGAGTCTGCCCGTTGCAGGGGCGCGCGTCTCGGGATTCAGCACGGGTCCGGCCAATCCGATAATCACCGCCGCCAGCGCAAGCATGCGCAGAGCCAGAAGCCACCAGGGTGTTTTATCAGTCTCCGTGTCGTCATCTTGCAGACCGAGCAGAAGAATAATCCCCGGAAACCGCTCTTTAAGCGGGGAGGGTGGGACAGCACGCATGAGCCACCAGAGAATGGGCAACAGCAGCAGCGCCCACAGTAGCAATGGTGCGGTGAATGAAAGCGCTGACATCATATTTTCGCCTGCAATGCTTGATAGAGCCACAACAAAGCAGGCTCTGCCGGTCGATCGGTCCAGTGGTTATGATATTGCCAGCCCGTGCGTTTGCATAGGACTTTCAAGGCCTCTTTCTGCGCAGCAAGGCGGTCAATATAAGCGGCGCGCAGATTGCGGGCTTTGAGCGTTTCAAATTCGATCACGCCGGTCATAGATTGAAACAAAACCCGCCCGTCAAACGGGAAGCTCTCCTCAACGGGGTCAAGCACATGGAGAAGAGCGCCTCGAACACCCCGGTCAGTCGCTACCCCTACCGCTTCTTGCAGGGGCGTTAAATTCCCTAGGAAGTCAGAGATCATCACAACACGGCAGCCAAACGGCAGCACCTGTGTTTTGGGAGCGCCGTAGTCAGGGGCCTCTGTCGGTTCCTCCATCAAGGCTGTGGCGATCTTATGCAGCTGTGCCTGATCTGAGCGCGGGGGCTCGGCAAAGTTCATCAAGCCCACACGTTCCCCGCCCTTTTGGGCAAGAATGGCAACGGCCAGGGCGAGTGTTTGCGCCCGCCTGCGTTTTGAGGGGCGACTTTTGTTGCCACTGTAGTGCATGGAGGTCGCATCATCGACCCAGAGCATGACAGATTGCGGTGTTTGCCATTCCGTCTCGCGGACATAATGGCCATCAGACCGTGCCGATTGGCGCCAATCAATCCGCCTACGAGAATCGCCAGGCTGTGCTGGCCGGTATTGCCAAAAGCTTTCCCCAAGGCCTGCTTGGCGGCGTCCATGCGCCCCCAACAGAACGGTTGCGGCCAAATGGTGGGCGTCTGCCAGCAGTGCGGGAAAGCTGCTGGAAGTCTCTTGCGCGCGGGCGCGCAGTGACTCGGGCGTATGTTGCGTGTGAAGAGACATGGAATGCGCTTAGGCCACCTGATCTATTTTTGTTGTCATATGAACAATCTCTGCAATCACGGTCTCAAGCGTTTTGCCTTCGGCCCGCGCGGCAAAGCTCAGCGCCATACGGTGGCTCAGGACGGGGGCGGCCAGGGCGGCCACATCCACAGGGTTTGGTGCAAGACGACCATCCAAGAGTGCGCGTGCGCGTGCCGTGAGCATGAGGGATTGCGCCGCGCGCGGCCCTGGCCCCCAGGCGACAGTGTCATTGACAATCCGTGGGGCCTCAGGCGTGCCGGGACGGCAGGCCCGCACAAGATCCAAAATCATTTCCACAACAGCGTCCCCCACCGGCATGCGGCGAATCACTTGTTGCGCGGAGATGAGACTTTCGGCATCGAAAACCGTGGCCGCGTCTTTGGTTTCTGTTCCCGTCGTGGCCAGAAGAATCTGGCGTTCGGTGTCGCGGTCGGGGGAGGGAACGGTGATTTGTACCAGAAAACGGTCCAGCTGCGCTTCGGGCAGGGGATAGGTGCCTTCTTGTTCAATTGGGTTTTGTGTGGCCAGAACGTGAAAGGGTGCGGGCAATGCATGTGTGTGTCCGGCCACCGTCACGTGGTGTTCTTGCATGGCTTGCAGAAGGGCCGATTGCGTGCGCGGGGACGCACGGTTGATTTCATCGGCCATCAGCAGTTGGGCGAAGATCGGCCCTTGGATATATCGAAACGCCCTTGACCCATCGGCGGAGGTTTCCAAAACTTCAGAGCCCAAAATATCGCCCGGCATCAGGTCGGGGGTGAACTGAATCCGGTTGCCCGAAAGCCCCAGAACCGTGGACAGTGTTTCAACCAGCAAGGTTTTGCCAAGACCAGGCAAGCCCATCAAAAGTGCGTGCCCCCCCGACAGAATGGCTGCAAGTGTCAGGGTCACAACCTCTTCCTGACCGATAATCTTTTGCGCCACTTGCGCGCGCGCCTGGGCCAGCCGGTCCCCAAGCTGGTCAATATCTTCAAGAAGAACGTCTGCATCGCCCATGGTCTGTGTCCCTTTCTCATCCTATACTTTATCTTTAGATATGTTAGCGAGATGGAATGGCAAAGGGTCAAGATCATACAAATGCCTGAGATACCAACGGCCAAAGAAATTGCCGCACAGGCGAAAGCTGTGCAAAAAAGTGGCGGTTTGCCGCCCGTCCATCTGTGGACCCCGCCGTTTTGCGGGGATCTTGATATGCGTATCGCCCGCGATGGCACCTGGTTTTACCAAGGCACACCGATTGGTCGGCCTGCGCTTGTGCGCCTGTTCTCGACGATCTTAAAGCGCGAGGGGGAAGATTATTTCCTGGTCACGCCGGTGGAGAAAGTGGGCATCACGGTCGAGGATGCGCCTTTTGTTGCGGTGGACTTCACCGCAGGTGCGGGAAATCTGACGTTTGAGACGAATGTGGGCGATCAGGTGACCGCAGGCCCAAACCATCCTATCCGCATTGAGCATGGGCCAGGGGGAGAGCCCGCACCTTACATCCATATACGTGCCGGTCTAGAGGCTTTGATTGACCGCAAAAGTTTTTACCGGCTTGTGGACATTGGCGTTCACGCCGGGGAAGCGTTTGGTGTGCACTCTCAGGGTGTGTTTTTTCCTTTCATCCAAAGTGCAGAATTGCAGGAAAAGCCTAGCGGTTGACACAGCGGTGTATTATTTGAACGCCATGGCCTTGAAAGACATCCTTCTTCATCCCGATCCGCGCTTGAAAGCACAGGCAGATCCAATCTCTGACGTGTCAGATGATTTGCGCCGTTTGGCAGAGGATATGTTGGAGACCATGTATGATGCGCCTGGCATCGGGCTTGCAGCCCCACAAATTGGCAAGGGCGTACGCTTGATTGTTCTCGATTGCGTCAAAGAAGAGGGGACGCCGCCGCGGCCTTTGATCATGTTTAATCCTGAAATTATCGCTCAAAGCGATGAAACGTCGGTCTATAATGAGGGCTGTTTGTCGTTGCCAGAGATTTACGAAGATATCACACGACCCGCTGAGGTGGAGCTTGCTTGGATTGACCAGAACGGGAATGCTGCGCAAGAGGTTTTCAGCGGTCTTTGGGCAACATGCATTCAACATGAGATCGATCATTTGGACGGCAAGCTTTTCATTGACTATCTGTCGCCACTCAAGCGCCAACTGATCACGCGCAAAATGAAAAAATTCAAGCGGGAAAAGGCGCGGCCATGAAGATCGTTTTCATGGGCACGCCTGATTTTTCTGTGCCCGCGCTAGAGGCGCTGATTGCCGCAGGCCATGATATTGTGGCTGTCTATACACAGCCCCCCCGACCTGCGGGGCGGGGCAAGGCGTTGCGCCCGTCTCCGGTGCAGCGCGTTGCAGAGCAGCAGGGTTTGACGGTTTGTCATCCGCAATCGCTGCGCTCTGCCGAGGTGCAGGCTGAATTTTGTGCACATGATGCCGACATCGCTGTTGTTGTGGCCTATGGCCTGATCCTTCCCCGGGGTATTTTGGAGGGACCAAGACAGGGCTGTTTGAACATCCATGCCTCACTTTTACCCCGCTGGCGCGGGGCGGCACCAATCAACCGGGCGATTATGGCGGGCGATAAAGAAACGGGTGTTTGTATTATGCAGATGGAAGCGGGTCTCGATACTGGGCCTGTGGTGTTGCGTGACAGCCTGCCAATTGGTGAAACGGAGACAGCCGGTGTGCTTCATGATCGGCTGAGCGCGATGGGCGCGCGCCTTATTGTCGCGGCGCTCGAACACTACGATCAGCTGAGGCCAGAGCCACAAGCAACCCAAGGCATCACTTATGCCGCGAAGATTGATAAGGCAGAGGCGGTTATCAATTGGCAACGTCCCGCAAAAGAAGTGGCGCGTCACATCAACGGTCTATCGCCATTTCCCGGGGCTTATATCGTGCGTGATGGAAAACGCGTGAAGTTTTTGCAAGCCCGGGATGTCTCCTTAAACGGTCGCCCTGGGGAAGTGTTAAATGGGCTGACAATCGCTTGTGGAGATAGGGCGGTTGAGGTGTTGCAGGTGCAGCCCGCTGGCAAGGGGGCCATGTCTGCGCAAGATTGGCTGAATGGTGTTGGTCCTTTAACAGGGGAATGGATTGGAGGGTCGCCATGTTTCCAGTTATGATGGGCACAGTGATTATCGCGGGTGTCATTGGATACCTCAGCGAGAAAACGCGGTTCACCCGCAATGGCATCCTGCCCTCCATCATTATTTGTGTCGGGGGTGCTTTGGTGTTTTATTTCATTCGGATTATGTTCGGGTTCGCATTTGGACCGCCCGGGGTGGACGCGATTATCTCCTCCATCGGGGCGCTGATTATCGTACCCACCCATTGGCGGCGCTGATCCAGCGGCACGCGGCTTGCGCCGCGTACATCATTCTTAGTATGAGGATGCTATGACCGAAGTACCGAAACCAAACCTCGACATTTACCTTGCCGCCCCGCGCGGGTTTTGTGCCGGTGTGGATCGGGCAATCAAGATCGTCGAAATGGCAATAGAGAAATGGGGAGCCCCGGTCTATGTACGCCACGAGATCGTTCACAACCGCTATGTTGTCGAGGATTTGCGTGCCAAAGGGGCGGTGTTCGTGCGGGAACTCGAAGAGTGTCCGACGGATCGTCCGGTGATTTTCTCGGCACATGGGGTGCCGAAATCCGTTCCTGCCGCGGCAGAAGCCCGAAATATGCTTTATGTCGATGCGACGTGTCCGCTGGTCAGTAAAGTGCATATCGAGGCCGCGCGGCACAATCAGAACGGGCTGCAAATGGTGATGATTGGCCATGCGGGCCATCCCGAGACCATTGGAACCATGGGACAACTCCCCGAAGGCGAGGTGCTCTTGGTGGAGGGGGTTGACGACGTTGCCCGTCTGCAGGTGCGCGACCCCGAGCGGCTGGCCTATATCACACAGACGACACTCTCGGTTGATGATACAGCCATGATTGTTGAGGCCTTGAAAAAACGGTTTCCGAAGATCCAAGGCCCCCACAAAGAAGACATCTGTTATGCCACCACAAACCGCCAAGAAGCTGTAAAAGCGATGGCCCACAAGATCCAGGCACTTTTGGTTGTGGGCGCGCCGAATTCGTCCAACTCGAAACGCCTTGTCGAAGTGGGCAAACGGGCCGGTTGTACCTATGCGCAGCTTGTGCAGAGAGCCACCGACATCGATTGGCGTGCGCTTGAAGGTGTAGCAGCCATTGGTGTGACGGCTGGTGCATCTGCGCCCGAAATTTTGGTTGAAGAAGTGATCGAGGCATTCCGCGAACGGCACGACGTGACGGTTCACGTTGTGGAAACCGCCAAAGAGGATGTTGCGTTCAAGGTGCCTCGGGTATTGCGACAGAGCGCATGATCCCACGTGTGGCGCTTTATCTTGGGCTTGCCGGTGTTCTGCCCTTTGCCATAACCGCTGTTCTGCCTTTGTTTGACCTTGGCTTTGCGGCGCGAGAGTTGGTGACAGCGGTCCGCACACTCTATGCCGTGACGATTTTGGCCTTCATGTCTGGCTGCATCTGGGCATTTTCCGCGCAAGAGAACGATAGGGTGGGATATGCTTTGAGCGTTTTGCCAGCGCTTTACGGGTGGTTCGTCCCGCTCTTTCCTGTCTACTTGGGTCTGTTAAAACCCAAAGAAGCCACGTTCTTGCTCGCCTTCGGATTTGTGACGTTGCTCTTGCTCGATCGGCGGGCGGCGCGGCGCGGCCAAACACCAGATTGGTGGCTGCGGCTGAGGGTGCTGCTGACCTTTCTTGCCGTTCTATGCCTGGTGGTTGGGGTGTTGATATGACAAGACAGCCTGCAAACAGTTCCTGGGACCAGCATCAATCGCTTGTCCTATCCGGGGATGATGCGTTTGCCTGAGCTTTTCGCCTATACCGATGGGGCCTGCAGCGGCAACCCTGGACCCGGCGGGTGGGGCGTTTTGCTGGTGGCGCGCGACGGGGATCGTGTCTTAAAAGAACGTGAGCTGAAAGGCGGGGCTGCGGACACCACAAACAATCGTATGGAGCTGCAAGCCGCTATCGCCGCCCTAGAGGCGCTTGAGCGGCCCTCAGAGATTACGGTTGTGACGGACAGTGTCTATGTCAAAAATGGCATTACATCCTGGCTTCACACGTGGCAGAAGAATGGGTGGAAAACAGCGACCAAAAAGCCCGTGAAGAACGAAGACCTTTGGCGTGCTCTTTCAATCGCGCAAGAGCGCCACTCTGTCACATGGGCGTGGATCAAGGGCCATGCGGGCCATGCCGAAAATGAGCGTGCCGATCAACTCGCCCGTTCTGGCATGGCGCCCTATAAGTTGTCCGTTTAGCACGCGCCAGGTCTTCATTCGGCAAGACCGTTATAACGCAGACGCGCGTGGAAAATTATCTATTCGACACAGGCCACCAGAGCGCCCGCGAGGTCTTTGATCAGCTGTGGGTAGAGATTGCTTCCAGCCTCAAGGTGCGCGCCGTGAGGGTCTGTCACACCTGTGGACGCTTCTGTGCCGTCTAAGACAGTGGCCACGAGAGATGCATTGTATTGCGGTTCTGACAAAACGCAATCAATACCCTCATCTCGTACCCGAGACTGGATCTCAGCGACTCTGGCGGGGCTGGGATCCGACGCATCAGAAATTGAGATCGCACCGGCGATTGGGACGTCAAAAGCGGTCTCAAAATATTGATAGGCATCGTGGAACACAATAAATTGACGGCCACGAATGGGATCAAGCATCTCTGAAACTTCTGCCTTGAGCGCCTCAATTTCTGCGCGCCCTTCTGCGGCATTGGCGAAATAAGCCCCGGCATTTTCTGGATCGACGGCAGAAAGCTCTGCGGCGATGACGTTCAGCCATGTGCGGGCATTGTCGGGAGACAGCCAAGCATGCGGGTCATGCACCCCGTGGTCATGTCCTGCATGGTCGTCGTCATTGGCATGATCCTCGTGATTATGCTCATCCTCATGGTGCGCGTCCTCGGCATGTGTGTCATGGTCATGATGGTCGTCTTCGGATTTCGCGTGATCGTCCTTATGATGTGTGTCTGCGTCATCGGCATGGTCATTTTCGTCATCATGATGCGCATGCGCCTCAAACAACGCGTCTTCCCGGATGTCGAGCAACTCCGTGTCCTCAATCTCCAAAAGTGCCGTCACCGCCGCCCCATCGGAAAGAGTATCAATCGCATTTTCCATCCAAGGCGTCAGACCTTCGCCCATCCAAAAGACCACGTCAGCCTGTTGCAAAGCGCGTGCCTCTGACGGGCGTAGGCTGTATTCATGGGGAGACGCGCCAAGCTGTATGATCAGGTCTGGTGTACCGACGCCCTCCATCACCCGTGCGACCAGAGAATGCACCGGGGCAATGTCGACAGCGACAGAGGGCACATCTGCATATGTCGTGCCCCCCAACAAAACAGTGGCAAATATTGCTGGAACTAGATTTCTGGACATCCCAATCTCCATGTAATAATATAACATGATATACGCCATAAATGATATAGTATAACATGACAAGTGACATGGCTGACCAAGCCAAAACGCCTGTGGGATTTGCCCAGCATGACCATACACAATGTGTCGAAGACGCTTTGGCCACAGCAACGGCCTACTGTGAAGAACAGGGACTTCGCTTGACCCCAGTGCGGCGCAAAGTTCTTGAATTCCTGATCAAGGAGCATCGGTCGCTTGGGGCCTATGCGATCCTGGATCTGTTGCGTAAGGCTGGGTTTAACGCACAACCACCTGTCGCGTATCGCGCGCTCGAGTTTTTAATCAAACACGGGTTTGCGCATAAAATTGAGCGCTTGAACGCCTATGTGGCTTGTGTCCATCCGACTAAGGATCATGTGCCAACCTTTATGATTTGCCGAACCTGTGAGAAAGTCGGGGAGGCGCATACAGGCTTGGAAAGCACAATGCAGGTGGCGGCGCAGGCCTCGGGGTTTCAGATTGAGCGCACGGTTATTGAAGCGGAAGGGCTCTGTCCGGCCTGTGCTGTGGAGAGCGATTGATGACTTTGATCAAAGTCGAAAACCTGAGTGTCCGCTACAATGAAAACATGGTCCTCCAGGATGTCGATCTTACGGTAGATGCAGGAGAGATCGTGACGATTGTCGGACCGAATGGGTCCGGCAAGACCAGTTTGTTCAAAGCGATCATTGGGTCGGTAGAGTTCACAACGGGGCAGATTACAAAAAAACCAGGGCTGCGTCTTGGGTATGTGCCCCAGCGCTTGCATATCGACCCAACCTTGCCCATCACTGTGGAGCGGTTCCTGCGGTTGGCTGGACCGTTCGATCGTGCCGCCTGCAAAACGGCTTTGATCGCTGCAGGACTGCCCGATCTGTTAAAACGGCAAATGTCACAACTCTCGGGCGGGCAGTTTCAACGCATCTTGCTGGCGCGCGCGCTGATGGAAAAACCGGATATTCTGTTGCTTGATGAGGCAACACAAGGCCTTGATCAGACGGGCTCTGCGGCGTTTTACCAAAGGATTGAAGCTGTCAGAAATGAGACAGGCTGTGCAATTTTGATGATCAGCCATGACCTGCACGTTGTGATGCGGGCCTCTGATCGGGTGATTTGCCTCAACGGGCATGTGTGCTGTTCAGGAACCCCAGCTGTGGTGGCCTCAGACCCGGAATACCGGGCCCTCTTTGGCACGGGAACCGGTGGGGCCTTGGCGCTTTATCGGCATGAACATGATCATACACATACGCACGACGATGATCACAGACATGGCCCGACACAGGTCGCCGAATAGTGCTGGATGATTTCATTGTTCGCGCCGCCTTGGCTGGCCTTGGCCTGTCCCTCGCGGCGGCCCCTTTGGGATGTTTTGTTGTTTGGCGTCGCATGGCCTATTTTGGGGATGCAACGGCCCATGCCGCCATCTTGGGCGTTGCGGTATCATTGGCATTGCATCTGTCGATCTTTGTTGGCGTATTGGCGGTTGCTCTCCTGATGGTCACATTGGTCAATGTGTTGTCGGGGCGTGGATATGCCATGGACACCGCCTTGGGCGTTTTGGCCCATGCCTCATTGGCCTTTGGCTTGGTGACCGCGTCGTTCTTGTCCGGTGTGCGTATTGATCTGATGGCCTATCTTTTCGGCGATATCTTGGCGGTATCTCGGGCAGATCTGGCCGTGATCTGGGGCGGAGCGACGCTTGTGATAACGTTGATCGTGTGGCGGTGGGCGGCGCTTTTGCTCTCCACGCTGAACGCAGAATTGGCTTTTGCCTCTGGGGTTAATCCACGGCAAGAGCATCTGATCCTTACGCTTTGCCTGGCGATAACGGTGGCTGTGGCGATCAAGGTCGTTGGTGTTTTGCTGATTGTGGCCATGTTGATCATTCCCGCCGCTGCTGCCCGTGGTTTTGCTAAAACGCCCGAGGTGATGGTCCTTGTCGCAGCGGCCATCGGGGCCGTCTCCAATCTGGCAGGTTTATATGGGGCTTATATTTTTGACACGCCCACGGGTCCCACGATCGTTTGTGCCGCCGCACTTTGTTTTGTTGGCTCTGCCCTGTTTGTCTGGGGCGCGGGCAAGACCGTCCAGCAAAGTTGATTCAAGTCAAATCTCTGTATCGACCAATGTGTCAGGTTGAATTGACACATTGGGGGCCAAGACATGCGTATTCTATTTGTACATCCAAATTATCACTCTGGTGGCGCGGAAATTGCAGGCACGTGGTCGTCGGCTTGGGTGGCCTACCTTACTGGGCATCTTCGGCGCGCAGGGTTTGACGATATTCATTTCATTGACGCGATGACCGATGATCTCTCAGACGAGGATCTTAAGGCGCGTCTTGCCACGATCAGGCCTGATGTGGTTGGGGTAACAGCCATCACACCGTCCATATATGCCGCTGAAAATGTGCTGAAAAGTGCCGCAGAGGTCGTGCCAGAGGCCGTCAGAGTTTTGGGCGGGGTGCACGCCACCTTCATGTTCAAGCAGGTTCTCAGCGAAGCGCCTTGGATTGATGTCATCGTTCGGGGCGAAGGCGAAGAAATTTGTACCGCGCTGATGGAAGCCATACGGGATGGAAACTGGCCTACCGCGCGTAAAAATATCAAAGGCCTTGCGTTCTGGGAAGGCGAGAACATCATCGCAACCCAGGCCGAAAGCACCGTGAAAGATTTGTCAAAAATCAAACCGGATTGGTCGATTCTTGAGTGGGAAAAATACATCTATATTCCCCTTGGCACCCGGGTGGCCATTCCCAATCTGGCGCGGGGCTGCCCTTTCACCTGCTCTTTTTGTTCCCAATGGAAATTCTGGCGCGATTACCGCGTGCGCGATCCCAAGGATGTGGTCGATGAGATCGAAGATCTGGTCGATAATCACGGGGTCGGGTTTTTCATTCTGGCCGATGAAGAGCCCACCATCAACAAACGCAAGTTTATCGCCTTTTGTGATGAGCTGATTGCCCGCGGTCTCAATGAACGGGTGAAATGGGGGATCAATACCCGGGTCACCGACGTCTATCGGGATCGGGACTTGCTGAAATTCTACCGCAAAGCGGGTTTGGTTCATGTCAGCCTTGGCACGGAAGCCGCCGCGCAACTCAAGCTCGATCAGTTTAACAAAGAAACCAAGGTCGAAGAAAACAAGACAGCGATCCGCCTTCTGCGGGAAGCGGATATTTTTGTCGAGGCACAGTTTATCGTCGGTCTGAACAATGAAACGCCCGAGACGCTGGAAGAGACCTTCCGCATGGCCTGGGATTGGCAGCCCGATCTTGCCAATTGGTCGATGTACACGCCTTGGCCGTTCACGCCTTTGTTTCAAGAGTTGAAAGATCAGGTGAAGGTCTTTGATTTCTCAAAATACAACTTCGTGACTCCGATTATGAAGCCTGCTGCCATGGATCGCGGCGAACTGCTGGATGGGGTGATGAACAACTATCGCCGGTTTTACATGCGCAAAGCCCTGTTTCATTATCCATGGCGGGGCACGGGCTTCCGCCGCCGATATCTTTTAGGGTGTCTTTATGCCTTCTTGCGGGCGGGCTTCCAACGGACGTTTTATGATTTGGGCAAGGTTGGCTATTGGGGGCCACAGACGAAGAAAGGCGTCGATTTCCATTTTGATGACACACGTCAATTGGCGGAGGCACAGCTTGAAGATTGGGAGGCCTCCGCCGACCGGGCGGAACGGGCCGCCGAACGCCGCAAAGCCGTGCGCACACAAATGAAGGCGCGCGCCAAAGATCGCGATGAAGCTGCAAAGCCCCCGCTTGAAGCAACGGTACGATCTTGTGGCGGCGGAGACCAACAGATGGAGGATGCCTGACGATGTTCAGGCGCGCACAGGGTTGATCGGGCCAAACGCGATCCTTCAATATATTCATGCCTTAGATGATTTCGGAGGGGCTGGGCACGCCTGCAAAGTGCTAAGAGATTGTGGCCTTTTCACAGTGCCAGAGGGCGACGCGATGATCCCCGAAGAAGATGCGGCGCGTCTGCATCGGTTTGTGCGTCGGCAAGCCCCCTCAGTCGCGCCGCTTCTGTCTGCACAGGCGGGTGTGCGCACTGCAGACTACATTCTGAAGCATCGAATACCACGTGCCGCACAAAGATTGCTTCGGGCTTTGCCCGCGCCACTTGCCGCTGTGTTACTGGCCAAAGCGATTGCGCAGAATGCCTGGACCTTTGTGGGCAGTGGCACCTTCCAAAAGGTGGACGTTTGGACATTTTGCATTGTCGATAATCCCCTTGTGCGTGGAGAGGTTTCCGAAGTTCCTATATGCTATTGGCATTGTGCTGTCTTTGAACATCTCTACCGATCGCTTGTTGCCCCCGATTGTCGCTGTCGCGAGGTCACATGCTGTGCGCAACACAGGGGCGATGCCTGCTGGTTTGAAATCTATCGGTCAGGGCATTCTTAAAGACTAAGGTGCGAGCATTCTGTGGGCCATATCTTCTAACAGGTGTTCCAGTTCAAAATCCCCGCCGAGCTTTGTCAACTTCTGGTCTGCGAGCAGAAAGCTGAGGCCATGCACAAAGCTCCAAAGCATAAACCCGCGCCTGCGAATCTCTGGTGTGATGTCGGTTTCACCCAGGCAATCAGCGACTTCGCGTAAGACGATTCCAAATGTGCCCTCGCCTGCTTCATGCAGTTGCGGGTCATCCAAGCGGTCTGTGAAGCCGCCGAATTTCAACCGAAAAATACCGGGCTCGCTGAGGGCGAAGGTGACGTATTCCAGCCCGAGGGCTTTGATCCGGGCCGGTGTGCCAGGGGGCACGCCATCGAGTGCCGCAAGCATGTTTTGCCGGTGCCGCGCCATCCCCTCCATGACCATTGCGACAAGCATTTCTGACTTGTCTTTGAAATGCTTATAGGGCGCGGCTGTGGAGACGCCGGCTAAGGTGCAGGCATCTGTGACGGAGAACCCATCTGGACCCTTTTCTTCCACCAATTGCCGTGTCGCCTCAATCAAGCCTGCCCGAAGATCGCCATGATGATAGCCTGATTTTCGCAGCTTGGTTGGGTGTGTTTTTTCATGTTCAATCATGATCCAAAATCTTTCAGAAGACGTAAGACTTGTCAAAGTAAGACATTCTAACATATAAGTTAGATAAACTAACATCGAAAGAGCAAAACGATGACGGATACCAAAAAAGAAACGCCTCCTGGTTTTTTCAAAAGAATTGGCCGCCTGGCCTGGCGGGGTGGGCTCACCCTTACGATTATCGCCACCGCCCTTATGGCTGTGTATTTTGGCAGTAGCGAGCTTGCCCGCAGGGCGCAGGCCGCCCCGAAACCACAGCCCGCTGCTGTTCTGCCTGTTGCCGTGACACCGATCGAATTGCACAATAACTACCAAATTGCCCGGCGCTTTGTCGGCCAGGTGGAGCCGCAAAAGACGGTCTCGATTTCCTTTGAACTGAGCGGTCAGCTGGATCAGATTTTGGTTGATGAAGGCGACCAGATTACAGAAGGCCAGCAGATTGCCGCGCTGGATACCCAGCTTTTGGACGCGGACCGTGTGCGTCTTGAAGCCTCAAAATCAGCCCTAGAAGCGCAACTTCGGTTTGCGGAACAAACTGTGGAACGGCAGTCGCAACTTAGTGATCGCGGCTTTGCCAGCCAATCGGGTTTGGATGAAGCGCTGTCGCGCTCGGATGAGTTGCGCGCGCGGATTGCAGAGGTGCAAGCTGCGCTCACATCAAATACAATACAGGCGGAAAAATCCATCGTCTATGCCCCATTCACAGGCAGAATCACAGATCGGCCGGTTGACGGTGGGGAAAGCCTCTCCCCTGGACAAACGGTTGTTGAAATCGTCCAAGATGGCACGCCACAGCTGCGCATTGGTGTGCCGTTGGATGTTACAGCCACCATACTCTCCCAAGCAGAGGTCGAGATCGGCGGCCTCATATATGATGCCAGCTTGATCACGCTGCGCCCAGATGTTGACCCGGTGACACGTACTCGGACTGCCTTGTTACAGGTCAAAACAGATGATGCGCTCGCCTTTGGCCAAACCGCGCGTCTTATCCTAACGGACAGAGTTGAAGCCACAGGTCTGTGGGTGCCGACCACTACGCTGAAAGAAGGGGCACGCGGCCAGTGGACGCTTTTGACAGTCGATGTGGAAAATATTGTGCGCCAAGCCTCTGTGCAAGTGTTGCACACAGACGGCGATCAGGTCTTTGTGCGGGGCGTTTTCCCCGATGGCGCGCGCCTGATTACCTCGGGTCCACAGCGCGTGACACCGGGGCAAAGGGTTGATCCCCGTCCCATCAAAACGCCCGCCTCTTGATCTGATACACCATAACGAGGACCGCCCCCATGCAAACCCTGACCTTTCGCCAGCCCCGCCTTGTTGCACTGATCATCCTTGTTCTTGTATCAGCGGGCCTCTCATCGTTTCTGTCGCTTGGGCGTCAAGAAGACCCGACAATCACCAATCTCTTTGCAACTGTCACGACGCAATTTCCAGGTGCCGATCCAGAGCGCGTTGAAGCCTTGGTCAGTGCTGAGATCGAAGAAGAGTTGCGTAAAATTGCCGAGATTGATCAAGTGACTTCTATCTCCCGCACAGGTGTTTCTGTCGTGTCGATTGACCTGCTTGAGACCTTGGATGATGCCACGATAGAGCAGGTTTGGGCCGAGGCACGCGATGCGGTCGAGGATGCACAGCGTAACTTTCCAGCAGGTGTATCCCCGCCGGATTTTAATGCCGAAGGGATTTCGGCCTATTCCGGGGTAATTTCAATCACATCCTCGCAGCCCGATATGCCACTCACGCTCCTGTCACGCCATGCCGAAGCGCTAGGGGATCGCTTGCGATCGATTCCCGGCACGCGGGCAGTGGATTACTTTGGCCTTCCAGAAGAAGAGGTGTTGATCCGCGTCGATATGGATCAAGCGGCCAGTTTGGGGCTGACGGCGCAAGAGATTTCAGCGCGTGTCGCAGAGGCCGATGGCAAGATGCAAGCGGGGCGTCTGCAGGGGGATGTGGACCTCACAATCGGTGTCAGCGGAGAGATCGAAACGCTGGACCGTTTGCGCCAGATTGTCCTGCGCGAGAACGCTTTTGGCGCGACTGCCCGCCTTGGCGATATTGCCACCGTCACACGTGGCCCGAAAGCGCCATCTGATGAATTGGCTTTTGCCAATGGGCGCCCTGCAATCCTTATTGGCATTCTTGCGCAAGAGGGACAACAGATTGACCGATGGATGGGGTTTGTACGCGACGAACTCGCCGCTGGTGCCGATCAGGTGCCGCTTGGGATTGAAGAAGCCCTGCTCTTTGATCAAAGCACCTATACACTTGATCGGTTAGGAGATGTTATCCTGAATATGGCGATCGGTGTGGGGTTGGTTGTCTCGGTTCTGTTGCTGACATTGGGCGTGCGCGCCGCACTGATTGTTGCGGGGGTCTTACCCGTTGTCTCCTTAGCGACTTTGGCAACAATGAATATGATCGGGCTGCCGATCCATCAGATGTCCGTGACAGGGTTGATTGTGGCTTTGGGCCTTCTGGTCGATGCGGCCATCGTGATGACGGATGAAATTCGCAAGCGGCTGGAAATGGGCGTATCGCGAGAGGCGGCCGTGGGCGATGCGGTCAAACGGCTTACAGCACCTTTGTTGGCCTCCACCGTGACAACCGCGCTGGCGTTCACGCCGATGATCCTGCTGCCCGGACCGGCGGGCGATTTCGTGGGGTCCATTGCGATTGCCGTGGTGCTTATGCTGTTTTGGTCGCTGTTGATTGCACTGACGGTCACGCCGGCGATTGCGGGATGGATCTTACCCTCTACTGAGATACGCGGGGTGTTTTCCAATGGGATCACGATCTCTTGGTTGGCGCGTGTCTTTCAGCAGTCCATCAGGCTGGCGATCCACAATCCCCTGCGTGCGATTGCGGTGTCTTTGATCCTTCCCCTTCTTGGATTTGCCGCGTTCCCCACATTGACCGCACAATTTTTCCCGGGCGTGGAGCGCAATCAGTTCTATGTGGAGGTCTCTATGCCACCAGGCAGCGCCATTGAGACGACAACGCGCCTTGTGCAAGAGATGGATGAAGCGATCCGTTCAGATCAAGGGCTTCAGAGCATTTATTGGACCGTTGGTGGCTCTGGCCCGGCCTTTTATTACAATATTGTCGGTAACCGTAGTCAGGAACCTGGGTTTGCCCAAGGGATGATCACAACCAAAACCGATGCGGATGCGGCGCGTCTTGTGCAAGTTTTGCAAACCCAATTCGATGGTGATTTCCCGCAGGCTCAGGTGATTGTGCGTGGTCTTGTGCAAGGTCCACCTGTCGATGCGCCTGTGGAAATCAAAATCCAAGGGCAAGACATCATGATACTGCGGGCGCTCGGCGATGAGTTGCGGGCGATCATGGCCGATCTGGATGTGGTGACCCAAGCCCGCGCTGGAGTGAATGGGGGTGCCCCACAAGTGCGGTTTGAGATTGATGAGGTTCAGGCCAGGCTTCTTGGGCTCGATATTGCGGATGTTGCGATGCAACTTGATGCAGCCCTTGTGGGCATGACGGGCGGCTCCCTTGTGGAAGGCACCGAGCAGCTGGCAGTACGTGTCCGCTTTGGCGATGGATTGCGCGGCGATCTTCAAACCATCGCCGATATGCCAATTCTTTTGCCAAATTCCGCCGTCGTATCCGCCACAGGGGCTTTCCCAGCAGTTCCATTGTCACAAATCGCCACAGTGGTTGTCGAGCCTGCTGAAAGCGTTATCACCCGCGTCGACGGTATGCGTGAAAATATTATCCAAGCGTTCCTGGTGCCAAACATCCTGCCGGAGGAGGCCCTGCAACAGGTTCTCATAGCTCTTGATGATCGTGGGTTTGCGCTGCCTACTGGGTACACCTTAAGTCTTGGCGGCGATAGCGATGCGCGCTCAAGTACTGTGGGCAACCTTATGGCTTCTGTCGGGCTTATCGTGACGCTGACAATTGCTACGATTGTTTTGACCTTCAACTCATTCCGTCTGACCCTTGTGACTTTGATGGTCTGCGTCTTAGCCGCGGGTCTTTCGATGCTGTCTTTGGCGGTGATGCAATACCCCTTTGGCATCGTGGCCATCATCGGCGTGATTGGCTCAATAGGGGTGTCGATCAATGCCGCGATCATTATCTTGACAGCATTGCAAAACGACGCAGCCTCAGCCTCTGGAGATAAAGAGGCGATGGTCAATGTTGTGGTGGGCTCAAGCCGGCACATCATCTCAACCACGATCACAACCTTTGGTGGCTTCCTGCCGTTGATCTTGGACGGTGGAGCGTTCTGGCCACCGTTCGCTGTGTCAATTGCCGGAGGTGTACTTTTATCGACTGTGATCAGCTTCTATTTCACTCCGCCAATGTTTGTCTTGATATCCCTACGGAAACAGCGCTCAACAACATCTGATGGTCAAAACAACCTCGTTCTTGCGTTGGTTCGACATGCTGCGCAATAGGGCTGACTGACGTCTTCACAGCATGAGATCAGATGTTATCGTGTTTTGCGCGTATCTGGCAAAACGATGCCCGCAACCTGTTCTGCAATGGGGGTGATGGCCAGAGGATGTGTCCTGGTCTTTTGTTCAACGGGCTTCTCCAAGTCTTTCCAGGCATTGCCTAAATAGACTTCAAGAGCCGAAAATCGGGATTTATACTCCATTCTAGGAGAGCCAGAAACCCAATATCCGAGGTATAAATAGGGAAGATTTGCCTGCTGTGTCATTCTGACATGATCCAGTATAATATATGTCCCAAGGGAATTTCGTGAACTTTCAGGATCATAAAAAGAATAAACCATACTAAGCCCATCTTCGAGCATATCTGTCAAACATGCGGCTTTCAATTTTGGTTGTTCACCCGTGTCATCCCAATATTCAACCACCCGGGTGCGTATGGGGGTTTCCTCAACCATGGCGGCAAACTCAAAAATATCCATATCTAACATGCCGCCTTCGGCATGGCGCTTTTTCAAATAGCGTTTAAAAAGCGCATATTGTTCTTCTGTCGCCCACGCCGAAAGAACTTCCCGACGCAAAGGTGCATTTTTCTTGTGGATTCTCTTTTGTGTTTTTGAAGCTTTGAAATCTTTTACACGGACACGAACAGAAAGGCAGGCATTACAATCGACACAGCAGGGCCTGTAGAGTACATTTTGGGATCGGCGAAAGCCTTGGTTGTTCAGAGTGTCATTGAGTCGACCAGCGTGTTCTCCCTGCAAAGCTGTAAACAGTTTGCGTTCTTTCCTATTCGGAAGATAAGGGCAAGTCTGTGGGGCCGTAACATAGAATTGTGGCGTTAATGGTAAAGTATGATGCATGTAATGTTCAGTTTAAGGAAACTTAAAGTCATGAGTAACAGTGCCTAGACACAATTAGGTACTATTTCTAATGTTATTGACTATATTGAAAAGTCTTATTTTTGCAACAATGCAATGCCATGTTATGACACATTCGGACAGCTTCTGATTTTGGCAAAGGGTGTTTTGGGATAAATTCTGCTACGAAGGTTTTTCGTAAAGACTATCTGAGCTATCGTGGTAGACACAGTCGGTGTGTGATACATAATGCTAAAAAGATATACTTTACCGGCGAAGTCATGTTTTGGACAGAAGCCTGGTGCTCTGCCACTATAGCACTCTACTTATGGTTCAGGAACAGTGCGATGATAAATAACCGCACTGGCGTTCTGCAAAGACAGTCAGCAATATATCACGGAGCTCAGAAATATGATCTAAGGTCGAAGCAAAGTATGAATATCACTTGTTTGGGTCAGTACTTACATGGATGCACTGGACATGGCATCGCGCGATTGGAAAGCGTTGAGGGTCTGTGAAACCTGCGTAAAGCTGTGGAGGACATCAATGTATTTTACAGGGTTGCTGGTGTTAAGAATAAGGCGGGCGCAAAACGATTTGGTGAGCCGTGTCAAAGCGTAGAACATTCCGAAGTGTGTGAACGGATACAGAATAAAAGACGCGCAACAGAAAAATTCGATACATCACGCCATTTGTCAAATTTATGCAGTCAGAGCGCACGTCATTCATAATTGATTTTCACAACTGAAAAAAGGCTATTTCATAATTTAACTCAATGGTACCCGCGGCCGGTCAACAAATATCATCATTTTCCCTATATAAAACAGGGGTATGTGGACCACATAGAATGCCTGTAAGACCCTAAATAAATCAATCACTTACAATGAAGGTGGACCACGCCTGAAAACGAATTTCCACTAAAGCAACCGCGATTCATCGGCCCGGTTTGAAATGATCAATTCTTTGGCGGTTTTGCTTTCAGACCGTGAGACAGAGTAGGTCAAGCTGACCTCTTCCATGTTAAATGCAGCAAACAAATCACGGATGTGCGGTGTGTCGTTGATCGAAAGCAGCATCGCCCCCTTTATGGTGGCCATCATCTCGGCAATCAGCTGGAACTCGTCCTTGCCAAACATGCCCTTGCCATAATCGCTTTCGTTGCCGTCATAGGGTGGATCAAGATAAAAGAGCGTGTTTGGCCCGTCATATCGTGTGACCACCTCTGCCCAGGGTAGACATTCAAACACAACGCCATCGAGGCGCTCGTAGGCGGCCTCCAGCAATGTCTCCAATCGGTTTAGGCTAAAGCGTGGAGCATGATCGGGCGAGACACCGAACACGCCGTTGACCTGGCCAGCAAAAGATAGGCGTTGCAGATAGAGAAACCGAGCGGCACGCTCGATGTCGGTTAAGCCAGAGGCCGGGGTTTTGCGCAGATCCTCAAAGGCGCGCCGGGAGGCCAGAGTGAATCGCATATGATCCCGCAGGTAGGGCAAGTGACGCTGGATGACGCGAAACAGGTTGACTATTTCGCCATTGAGATCGTTGGCCACCTCGCAGGTGGGGCGAAACGGTCGGCGCAGAAACACGCCACCCATGCCTACGAACGGCTCGACATATGTTTTATGGGGGAGGGCCGCGATGCGCGCGATGATGCGCGCAGAGAGGGCCTTTTTGCCGCCGAGCCAGGGGGCAACGGGGACAGCAGGACGCACGTGTTCCATTGTCAGGGGTCACTTTTTGCAGTACGCCGCCTGGGCCTGCGTAGGCTGGGGCGACGTTCCGTGTGCGTGTCGTCGGCGCGGTCTCGGTGCAATGAGGGCCGCGTGGTGCGGGCTGTTGACGCAGCCCGCACCCCCTAACGGGGGCAAGCGATAGAGCACAAAAAAACCCACCGCGAAGGGTGGGTCATTTTTGCCGGGTATTGGTCGGTCTTTATGTTGATATAGTTTTTTCTAACTGTCTCGCTGTGGCCCCTGCTGTGTAGGCGGCTTCAAGCGCGGCTTTGATTGACCAGACCGCTTGGTCTCTGAAATCCAGGCTGTCTGAATTGCGTGTCTCTAGCGTCTCTAGGTCTAAGTGTTCTTGTGCGATTTCCAGTATAATTTGGTCCATTTTGGCCTCCTTTAATACTTGATATATAAGGATTTGTTTATGAATTTGAAGTCCTTTGCCGTTGCTTTTTTCATCTGTTTTTTGTCATAAAATTACGAGTGTTTCTTTAAAACGATCTTCGTGCAACACCCTTTAAAAGATCATGGGATTGCGAGGCGGGCCCGTCTGCGCGCTCGAGATCGTCCAGCGTTTGTAGTGTGCCTGCCATCGTGTCGATCTGGCCACCGGTCACCGTGCGTGTTTCCTCTGACCACACAGCATCCGCAATGGCGGCAACGTCCAAGGTGATACCCGAGACATCGGCTTTATATGTATCTTTGGTCGCATCTGGCACATCAGCCATAAAGCTATTGAACTGCGATTGTGTCAGTGACGTGCCGCTGCCGCCAAGCTCGGTACTGGCTTCCATCTCAGCTAAGGTTGGCAAGGCATCAACGCTGGCTTGTGTGGCTGCTCCAGAAAGAAGTGCACTTTCCGAGGCGGTAAGACCAGATGTGCCCGTTTCAATAGCGAAAACAGCGGGCGGGTTGATTTGAATACTGTTTGAATTTGCAGCGATTATGCTTATGCCGTCATCCCGATCAATCCAACAGTTGTTAATCTGCAAAGGATTGGCAGCAATATTATCAAAGGTTATAGGGGCAATGGACGCCTTTACCTGAAACCTGTTGACCTGCGTCCACTCTATAGCGCCCGCAACTTCATGAATGCCTACGGAGGTAGTAATGAAGTAGTAATACCAAGCTGCAATATCTGGACCGTTGACAACATTGTCAGCATCGTTGAAATCAAATTGTAGGTTCCCACTATCCCATGTGATACCATCTACAGTTGATCCGTCCACACCATGGTCACTATGAATGGTCACATCCTCTTGCAACACGGGAAGATTGTTCGTCGCATTATCACTCGGAAAAGTGAACGACCCCTCTAAAAAGCGTTTCGCCGTTGTGCCGGATTGATATGTTACACGATAGCGCCCCGTGTCACCAGCGTTAAAATCAACACCCGATGTATATGCCTGGGAAATGCCCCCTCCGCCGCTGACCGTAGAGTTTGTTAATTCTCTATCTTGTGTGACATTGTAAATTTGGAAGCGCGAGCCATTTATGATGTTTGGAAGTTGTAGCGTGTAAGTTGTGGGTAGAGGTTCAGTTACAACACTGATACTAAAGCCATTTGCATCAACGATTGTGGGTGATTTGCCCCTTGCAATATACGTGCCGTCGGCCGTCGCCCGATAGCTTGCCCCGTTTAATTCTGTGAAACTCGTGATATCTGCACCAGGGGTAAGATCAAGGATTGTGTTGTCGAGTGTAAGGGTTGTCGGCAAGCTTGCAATTTGCACGCTTGCGTAATTTCTAATCGTTTGGTTTTCCGCAATGCTTTGAAGCGAAAGGTTGCCTGTGCCGATCAAAGAATCCAGAAACGGGTCTGCATAGGCGGTCAGTGTGTTTCCTGCAAAAGCACTTAATGCCGCACCCGATAAAAAGTTTACGTCGGATGCTTGTGTGTTTAAAAAACCATCGGTCAAAGAAACAGGAGGAACGGCTTCTAAACCTTGAAAATCGGTGATTTGTGCTTTTTGCTGATCATACACACGTTGACGTGTTTCTTGTGTCAGGTAGGCCCGCACAGCCGCACCATCTTGTTCTGTAGTCGTAAAATCTGGAAGAAGTCTGAATGTAAAGACTTTCTCGCCATTACCTTCAAGTTGTATACTATCTATAACAGCGGTTTTATTGTATTGTGCAATTTTCCAGGGAAATGTTGCCCCATTTGCAGTGCCACGGTTGTCAACAATAGGCCAAACAGGGGTATTTGTCGGATCGGTATTTCTGGCACGTCTAACCTGTGTCAGAACCCTAAATGTATGACTTGCTCCAGTACCAGAATAGGTAAATGTTGGAAATATCTCAAAAAACTGCCCATCTACCGTGATGTTTGGCTGTCTGCTACCATTGTCTACGTCTTGCGCATAAACCACAGCATCGTTTAGCGAATTCCCGTTTTCATCTTGTATTTCAATGCGAACATTTTGATAGATAAGAACGTATTTATCATTGCCACTTGCACCTACTTGGTGTTGTACTGAAATGTCATTGCCATCCGCAGGATCGTCAAAAACCCCGATTGTTAAACCATTACCGAGGAATCTGGCAACATTCCCAGAACTCATCCGCCTTGCTGCAAGGTTGGCCGCAGAAACAATAGTTTCTTGACTTGCGTTTGCCACAAGGGCATCTGGGCTATCCTCAAAGGTACAATTATCAAGTTGTGAAATGTAAGACGTGGATCGGATATTGAAATTCACCCCCCTAAACAAAGTGCCATCGAAAAACATTTGCGCGGAAGGGCTACCGTTAATTTGGCATGAACCAGGGACATCTACTTGGTTTATGATTTGAGTGCCATTTGTTCGTAAAATACCAGCGGGCTCCATAAAACGAAGATTACCAGCCGCGTTGAAAATAATATGTCCACCGTTAAAAATAGCTTCTGCATCTTCATCTACGTGTATAAGGGCGACGCCGTTCAAGCCCCCTGCAACAATACGACCAAAATCTAATGCAACGATGTCGTTTCTTTGCACCCCATTCAAAGTACAATTTGCAGTAAGAGTAGATGTACCTGTCAGGTCTAAAAGGCCAACATTCCCACTGATACTACCCTGATCAAAAGCGAGACGTTCTAAGCCAGAGTTGTATGTTAGGTTGGCATTGTCTAATACGAGACGTTTACCAATAATTTTATAGATATCTTGCGCACCTGATTCTAGGATTACAAAAGAACTTGCCAAAAGGACCGAAAGACTTGTATCGGCCCCTGTTAAGATTATTGCATCCCCACTGTCGGTTACTGGCATTGTCTACTTACCTTTTCATATAATTAATACCGCCAATCAGTCGCGATTGGCGCGCCGCTCAAGAAGCAGCTTTATGTCAGTTTTCACGATCAATTGTAGATTAACGATGTGCGGTTATCCCAAGCCTCGGGGAAGCTATAGGCGCCAAGATCAGCGGTTTGGCTGGTGCCCGTGTTGCGCTCTTGACGCAGGATCAAATTTCTTGAGCTCCAGCCAAAATAAATATACGCGAGATCGGTATCATCAAATTCGTCAGCCTCTGGAAGGCCATAAAGGCTGTCTAACCATGCTTGCTCAGTTCCAGAAAACCCGTTTGCAACAGCGATCTCATAGGCCGATGCGCCGTCTTCGCCTGGGGGCCCAGTAAAGACGACCGAAGCGAGGGAGGCGATTAGCTGTTCTGATGGCGTGCTTGAAAATTCCAAACGACCGCCGCCTTGGGCTTTTGTCAATATACCCGAAAGCTGATATCTGGGCGCAACACTCATTGGGTATTATCGTCTGCTAAATGTATCGTCTGTGTCGGTGTCGACACGACCACTCCATCCATAGAGGTTATCTGAATATCAATTGCCAGCGGACCGATGGGCCAGTTGCTTGTCTCTGAAGCCGGAGCATAAAGGCGCACAAGTCCCACACTGGCATCAAGCCAGGTGCATTCCAGATCAGCCACCAGATTTTTGTTGTGATCCCTTAATTGTGACTTTGGGATCCATGTGGACAGATCAATATTTTCACCTCCATCGGTCAGTGTCAGTGAGCCAGACCAATCAAATGTGTCTCCGCGCTTATGCGTTATCATGGGTTCTCCTGTTGTAGTAAAAGACTATGCTGCTGACTGTCATACCACGCGGCACAGCGCAGCGTGCGGGCGTTCTGTCGGGCTAAGGCGTCATCGGCTTTCAGCACCGCCACATCCAGCCGGTCACCGGCCACGATGCCGCTGCGAGAGATGCGGCGGCAATCAGCCGGATAGTCTGGCCAGATATCGGCTGCACGGGCCTCACCAGTGGTTTGCCCGGCTGCTGTGAGCCGGTCCATGTCAGTTTGAACGCAAGCGGCCAAGAAGATCGGAATCGACAATGCCCAGAGTATTGACTTGCGTGTCATATTCAAATGCCTCCAATTCTGCGGCGAAGCGCACGGCCATGCCTTCCGCCACCTGGATCTTTTCCTGCAGGGTGCGGTTGGCCTCGGTCGTGGCGGCTATCCGGCGGCGCAGGGCGTCCACCTCGGCCTGTGCGGCTATCAGCTCAAACCGGCGCACGTAGCCGTCTCGTGCGGCCTGGACCGCTTGCCGCTTGTCATAGGCATGCCAGGCCCACAGCAGAGCACAGAGCGCTACTGCCAGCCCTGCGCGGCTGGATAAGACCCGCCAGAGCATCACAGCCCCCACAGGCAGAGCGCAGTTTCCTCGGCCCGGCGGTTCACCAGGCCGCGCACCACACGCCCGCCTGCTTTGTTCCACCAGCCCAAGGCGGCACAACCCCCTGCGATATCACCGGCGTTCAGGCGGCGGGTGGCGGTTGATCGGCCTGCGCCGCGGATCCCAACGTTATAGGCAAGCGAGACATAGGCCGCGTCACGGTGCGGCGTTAGACGGCGGGCACGGGTGGTTGCCGAGAAATATAAATGCAACCCATCTCGGAAATCATCTGTGAGACGGCGTTCCAGTTTTTGCAGGCACTCGGAATCGGTTGCACGGTCCTCAATCTGCACCCCAAGCGTTTCGCCGTAGCAGAGTGTTGGAACGCCAACGATATCGTGATAGGCGCAATGCAAATGCGGGGCATCCACGCACCGATGTTCGCCTTCCCATTTAATTACCAAGGGCATAAGCACGCGCATGGTGGCCCGTTCGGTGGTTTGTGCCATGGCCTGTGAAACGGCTAAAATAGTTGAAAGGATGACCAGGCCTAGAATGAACCTACGCCTGAGAGCGCCATCACGCGGCTGCAGGATAACGCGCCCGAGGATGCCCAGAACAATCACCCAGATTTGCAAGACTGACCAAACAGCGGGATTGGTATCGATCTCCGCCACCAGATAGATGAGATCGGGCGCAAGCGTGATCGCCGCCAACACATAGAAGGCCCAGGCGGTATAAGAGTGCAAGACAATCTGACGCCAGTTTTGATCAAACATGTGAAGTCTCCAGATGAAAAAACCCGCGCGCGGCGGGCAAGGTAAGAGTGAGATGTTGGAAGGGATGAAGCGTATTGCTTTAGAGGTTGCGCGGCGGTTTTTTCCAGATAGCCACCCGCGCCCATTCGTAGATACGGATGGTTGTCCAAATAATAGCGAAACCAGCGGCCAGGGGCGGCAAGACCTCGGCCACAGTCCCGATTGCTGTGCCAGCCGCGATCACGTCGAAGGTCTCTTTTGTCAGTGTGGATTTCATCGTGTTTCCTTTTGAGGTATTAAGTGGAAGATTTAGGGTTGTAATTTAGCGCCATTGGCGCTATATATTAAATATGAGCAATGAAGCTCGGTAAGAAAGGAAGCCAAATGACTGACAAAGAACTTTACGAGATCGAACTGATCAAGGCGCAAACAGCCCTTGCCTTAAAACAAGCGCAAACCGAGTTTTGGAAAATCGGCATTGCCATTTTGGTTGCGGGGGCGGCCATTGGCGGTGTTGCGGTACGCGCTTTCATATGACCCCCAAAGAATTCAAAGAGGCTCGGATCAAACTGGGCCTCTCACAATCTCAGCTTGGGCATATTCTTGCAACAAACCCCTCTACGATCCGTAAGTGGGAGGCAGAAGAGGATCGCTCAACGTCGCGTAACCCTAACCCCGTTGCAGTCCAAGTCATGCACTGGATGCTCGCAGGGTTTCGGCCGCCTGAATGGCCGGAAACATAGCGATCAGGTGCATAATACATACTGTTTCTCCAATGCAAAAACCCGCGCGAGGCGGGGGTAGGGTTGAAAGTCTTTATGGCGTTATGTGTCGATTAATGCGGCCCTTCGGCAATTTGAAAGTCCGACAGCACTTTCTTGGTCTCCGACGCACGAAGCCAAACCTTTTTCTGCCGCAACCTTCGCAGCATTTTCCACAGCATATTTGGTTCCTGCCCCAAACTATTGTGGATGTTTTTTCCATGGACAACTGCAACACTACCAGTGAAGGGAATTTTCGTCATCGTGAATTCTTTATGTAATTTGGTATGCTTACCGCAGTTTACAGTTTTAATCTCTCGACCTGCGACCGCTGGCTCCAAAAGTGAAACGAAAGCAGTCGGATATGGCACTTTGTATTGTACCATTTTGTTCTGCGTTGGGGCCCAGTGGAAATGGATTCCAAAATCGAGAAGATGCGGCTCCGTCATACCGCTTTCCAAAAGTTTAATCGCTTCCGTTTGAACTCTTTCGACGAATTGCGGGTGCATGATGTCATCATTGTCAATCCGTGTGGTCAACAGATGATTATCGGTGTTGATAAGATTCTGACTGGCATATTGGACTTGCTTTGGCACATCCGGCAGCAAATGGATTTGCGCATTTGCTGCGTCAAGATTGAACCGTCGGATTGTGTCGATATGAGGCAGTGTGCGCTGCTCGTTAAACAACAGATGCCAGACGAAGTTTGGGTTTGTTTGCCGCGCAACGGAGGGGAGGCAATACTTCTCAAAAAGCCCAAGCCGATGCAGAAACCAGTCTTCGCTGTAGCTCTCTGAAAATATCCGAAGATTAAACCGCGTAAGGATGTGATGTTCAAATTTCATTTTTTTGTCTATATAAGGTGAACTTTAGATATTGAAGACTGGCAGCAAGCTCAATCATTTTCAAACATCGATCACCGCATTTTCCGCGATCTCCCACTGTGCGCGGATATTGGCCTCTGAGATATCTGCATCGGGCGCGACGGTGGCTGCAAGGGCCGCAAAATCAGGATCGGTAACAGCGGCCAATGTTTTACTGAGACGGTATATAGGTTGATTTAACAGCGCATTCAGACGCGCATATGTATCCTGATCGACCCCTTTCGTGGCCGCAATCATGGCCTGCCACACGTCATCTAAGTCGCTGTATTTGAGAAGATATGTAAAGCGGCGCGGGGAGAGTGTGCGTTCTTCATCACTTAGTGCTGGCGGCTCCACATAGACCCATTCTGTGCCGTTCCAGTCGTGATTTGCCCCTGGCTTGAGGGGAACCTGCACAGTGCCCTCTGGATACCCCGCCAGAATATCCACAGGTGGCTCACCGATTGTTTGCCAATAACCGCGATCAGGGTGATAAAAACCATAGTCCATTATCGTAGCTCCATCCAAACACTTACGGCTGTATTTGAGTTATCAAAACGATAGTAATCCCCCTGCGGTACTGGAAAAATAGCGCTGTTGAACACAGCATAACCTACATCATCATCGGGAGTTGTTGTGATCTTGCGCCAGTTTATGCCGTCAGAACTGATTTGAATTTGGCTTGCGTTCCCGCGCCGCCCCTCCATCGCAACAGTGATGGTCCGCCCTGTTATATTCTGATAGCTTACACCTGGAAGCCGACTACTACGCACATCCTGCCACGTTTGGCCTTCGCCTATGCCTTGTGCCAGCGCCGCAATCTGGCCTGCAAGCCAAGTCTCATCGACGGAGAGGGTTTGATCCGCCGTCAATTCACCCCCTCCCGATAAGCCTGTTCCCGCACCAACCGAGCGGCTACAATTTGTTGCCGTTGCCGCGCTTGTTGCCGTTGCCGCGTTTCCGGTGATGTCGGAGCTAATTGTGCCAGGAAGCTGTGCATCTGGAACCGTGCCCGCATTGAGATTGCTGGCGTCTCGGTAAAAGCTGCCATGCTGACCATCAAGCAGGTCCGCGTCAAAGCCTGACCCAGCACCGCCATTACCAGTGTGCATGACTTTATTGTCATTTATCCGCACGTCGCCAGAGTCGAACAACTCCAGTAGTGCGCCCCCATCACGATCCAATCGCAGACGGTCTGCGAGAGCTTGTAAATATCCTGAACGAGCCGTGCCTCCGCGAAAGAAAGACAAAGAGGTATCACGCGTGGCCCCAACATTATAGCCCAGGCGCAGAACCTCGTTTGCGTTGCGTGAACAATGCAGCAGTCCGGTCATGAAATCATTCGTATCAGAGCGTAGAAATTGAGAGCCTTCTAAGTTGTCAACTTTGTCGGCGTTCAGGCCTGATCCTGGACCTTGTGCAACGTTGCCGTTGACATTGGCCACGATGGAGTCCTTCACCCTTTGCGGTGTCATCAGTTTTGTAGCGTTTGTCCCCGCCTCAGCTTCGTCCTGGCTGGCAATACTGGCCGAAATGGTGCGATCCGCACTGAAATTTCCACCCCCCGTCAGACCCGTTCCAGGGGTGATTTGGCGTGATGTGGGCACCTTTGCGGCTAAGGCATTGGTCATGGTAGTGGCGAAGTTCGGATCGTCGCCCAAAGCAGCGGCCAATTCGTTCAGCGTGTCCAAAGATGCGGGCGCGGTTGCAATCAGATTGGCGACCGCATTGGCCACAAAGGCTGTTGTCGCCACCCGTGTGGTGTTGTTGCCAGAGGCCGGTGTGGGGGCTGTAGGCGAGCCTGTGAAGCTGGGCGAGGCGAGTTTGGCATAATCCGACAGGCTGCCAAGCTGGACTATCTCGATATCTGTTGTGCCGTTATACAGCATCACTGTCAGAGTGCCGCCGGTGTCGCGAATCCATATTGTGCCGCGGACGGCATAGGAAGGACGCGCGGCACCGATATGGCATGATGTCAAGGCGGCTTGCCATGAATTCATCATCGCGGCAAATTCGCTGCCATCTGGATCTTCGACCAAAAGATCCGGCAAAATATATTGTGTCATGAACGCTCCTTTAGGTTTCTCGACCGTAGCCCTTGGCCACCCAATCGAAGATGCAACTCACCCCGGCTTCTGCGGCATCGACAAACTGCACCGCAAAGCCCGCATGGGTGATGTTGGTGACGCGGGGCACAGCTCCAAATGGCAAGTCACGCCCTGTGATGTTAATGGCAGGTGCTTCCTTGAAGGCTGGTGTGAACATAATCGCCACACCTTCTGGGGGACAGCTGATGTTGTCTTGGCCATCGACGCGATCGGGCATGTCGATGGTGATGGCCAAACGGTCCACCAGCACAGAGACCGCTGGATCGTAGCTCGCCACATCAAGCCGGAATCGAAACCCCCGCGCCCGCACATCGCCAGCTTGAAACTCTGCCCAATCGCTCCAGAACGCGCCTGCGTCGGTGGGATCATCTTCCGTGGTTTGGATCATCAACCGCGCCGCCCATGTGCTTTCCGCCACATCTCCGAACAGGGAGCCTAAGTTTGACAGAGGCGGCCACGTTGACATCCGAAAATCATCAAAATACCCGATCGCATAGACATCGGCGCTGATGCGGCAGGCATAGATGCCGCCCAGATCAACCACCTCTGACGCCGCGTAGCTGCCCAATTGGTTGCCAGGGTTTAACACCAAATCAGTTTCCCCCCGCACCAGGGCACCTGAGAGCGTACCGATGAAGTCCGGCTCTTCGGTCAGGGTTTTGACGACATTCAGACCAAACACGGAAATATCCGTCACGGTGATTTGGGCAGGCGTTTTGCTTTGCTGATCCCAATATCCCATGGCGCGGATCAGATATGTGCCAGATAAAGCAGGCACTGTGACTGTGCCCCCCTGAACTTCGCTGGCGATGTTCACAGCTTGTGACCAGCCGCCCCGATTGCCCAAGGGCAGGTGCCGCACATCATAATATTTTGCACGCAAATCGTCGGTGTTCCAGGTCAAGGTCACATGGGATTGAGACAGGTGCGCACGGAAATTTGTGACATCGTCCGGCTGGGTCAGACCCAAATCCCATTCCACTTGCTCAAAAACCGTTTCAGACACCAAGCCTGCTTTGTTCTGGCTGGTGACAGAGATTTGATAAACGCCGACGTTGTCGAGCGGTACATCAAAGGTGCTGGTTTGAAACGGACCCGGCTGACTTTTGACGCCAGAGGGATTGGTTAAAGTCACGATATATCGTTCTGCATCAAAACGGTCCGGTTGTTCGACCTCAATCCGCCCTACAACGCGGGCAGGCCCATAGAGGATCTCACTTATCACAGATTTGAGGATAGGGGTTGAGGGCGCGCCGATCTCTCGCGGTACCACGGTTGTCACAATTGGTGTGTAGTCTGGGATATCACCCTGATCGGCCTGTAAAACAGATGGTGCGGCGGGCACACCGCGCAGCCGGGCACGAAGGTTGTTTTCATGGCGAATGGATGTCACCAGAAGCTCAAAGCTTTCCTGGGTCATCTCTTCGACCAAGACCAAATCACCTACTGCAATGCCGGTGGCCGAGACCACATCGATCGCGGTCCAGACACCATCAAACAGCAAAGGCGGCTCAGCACGGACCACGATCATATCTCCATCGCTGGTGCGGATGCGCACCCGATATTCGGAGCCTGCGAGGGACAAAAACTCGTCCAGCACAAAGGTGCCGATGTCGCCTTCCGGTGTCAGGGTTAATTGTGTCAACTGTCCGTAGCCCACTCCGATTTTCGGAACATCATGGACCAGGCGCACTTTGTCGCCCATGTTCACGCGCAGATGATCCAGGTCTGAGGACCATTCAAAGGCCTCGGGGCGCAGGATGGCTTGGGCCAAGTGATAGCGCCCCAGCCGCCAGGCGTTGCCGCCTGTGGGATCATCCTTGGCCAGCACCACACCGCGCAGGTCGAGTGTTTCAAAGTCCGTTGCCGTGTTTGCGTCAAAGCCATCGGCATAGACGACGATCTCGTCCTGCTGCCACTCCAACGCTTCTGAGATACAGCGTACGCGAAAGCCATGGATATCTTTGGGAAACGTGATCTCGCCCTCAAAATCATAGGAATTGCGCGGTGTGAACTGCTGGATCACCGGCCCCGCCCCGCCATCGCGGATGATAGAGTATTTCAGATCGCGCAAGGTGCGCCGGGCCCGGCCCGTGGCACAGATGATGTCGAGGATTTCTGCCACCTGGGCGGGTTGATCCACCACCAGATCACAGGTCCAATGGGGCTCCTCATTTGCCCAGGCGCGCAAATCCTCCAGCTGCATCCGGCTTTCAGCAATCGGTGTGCTGAGCATCGGTCCCATCAAGGCGCGGGCATAAATCCAGGCCGGATGACGCACGGGTTGCGGCGTGCTCCAAGCGGCGCCATCCCATACAGGGGCCAATTGCTGCACAATCGCATTCAAGGTTTCAATCTGGCCGTTCAGCTGATCGCTGGCTTTAATCCGTACGGCGATCTCTGCAATATCGGCATGGCTTGGCAGCGTCCCGGATTGGACCGAGCGGACTGCGGTAAGATAACTGTCGTCACGGACCGTTGTGTCGTCACTGTCTGTGCTGAACCGTGTGACTTCGATTTCGTATTCTGCAGGCGTATTGAACGCGATGGTTTTCGTGAACCGCACAGAGGATGTGGTTGCCCCGCTATACACCTGAGAGCCGAGATCAACCCAAGACCCGCCGACAGGGCGATACCGAAATCCAAAAGTGACAGAGGCTTGCTTTTTTCTGTTCTTGTCATCAAAGCGCACAAGACCTTGAAATGTGATATCAACCGAGGCTGAGATGGCCCGGTCCCGCGTGCGGCGCATGACAGCGGTGGCTTCTTCTAGCCTGACAGAATAGACATCTTCTGACACATCATCTGGATAGAGCGTCATCACCTCTGTGCCGCTGCGCCAGGCGGTCACTTTATCCGCCAGCTGAGGGATATTTTGAAGCGTGCGCGTTTGATCGACGTTCAGAAACTCGATCTCGACCCCGTCAAAATCCGTGATTGGTGTTGTGCCTATTTTGAGGGTTTCAAGCGCCACGGGACCATAGCCAAAAGTAAACCGGCCGCGGTAATGGATGTCATCGCCTTCGCCTTCGGTATAGCCCCGCGCGGTTTTCGGCGGATACATCAGGTGACGGCCCAGAACCACGGGATAAATCCCATAGCGAGATTCGGCATTCGATGATCCGGTGATGCTGAAGGTGGGATCGTCTTGCGCAGGCGCATCGGCCAAGGATGGCGGGGCGATCAACGCATTGATCGCCAATGCGCCCACAATGGTAAAGGCCGCTGTTGCAATGCTGACAGCCAAAGCGTTTGTGAACAATGCGCCCGCCAAACTGGACGCTGCCGTTGGCAGAATGGCTGATAGGATCAATCCGGCCGCTGGACCTTCGGGCATGGCACAAGAAATCAGGACATGGCACCTCGCTTTCGGGCGGACCTGCGCCCAATATGTCTGTGGCACGACAGCGCTTTGGGTGCCTTTACTGATCTCGACCACCAGCACAGGATGAAGCTCTTGCGGCAGGTTCGACTGCGCAATCACCTCCGCAAGGGTTGCGCCGACCATCATCTCCTCAACCTGTCTGTTCTCGGTGAGAAAGTAATGATCTTGTGTCACCAAAGTGAAGGTGTCAGCCTGCATAGGTATAAATTCCTTCAAGACGCGCACGCCAAGACATGTCTGTAAAATCCTCAATCACCGATGCTGCCGCATCTTGAACATGCAGCATCAACCGTGGTCCCAGGGCATAGCCCACATGCAATGCCATTCCCCGCACGCGAAACAGCACCGCATCGCCCTCTTGCGCAACCGCGACACGTCGCCAGGATGGGCGGTTTTGATCGGCCACATGCCGTCGCGCCGCTTCAATCATGGTGCACAGCGGGTCCGGCAACGCACGCCCATGTCGTGTGTGCTGCAAGGCCAGAAATAGCCCCAGGCAATCATAGCTTTCTGGTCCCCGGCCAATCTTTTGGTAGGGCAATCCAATCCAGTCATCGGTCCACATTGCTCAAATAATGTGTATTATTTACACAATTTTCCTTGACAATCGATAGGATAATGTGTATATATTACGCATAGAGAGAAAAAAGAATGAAACGCCGCGACATCCTCAAAAAGCTCAAGAAAGCCGGTTTTGACCTTCGCGAGGGCGGCAATCACACCAAGGTTTACAAGGATGGCGTTTACCTGTCGGCGGTGTCCCGCCAAACGGAAATCGCGGAGCCTGTTGTCCGGGCGATTGAACGTCAAACCGGCATAAAGCTGAAATAAGGAGTTGACATGACCCATGTAATTTATCCCGCAATCCTGTTTCCAAAAGAGGACGCAACGGGTTTGGTTGGCGTGACCATCCCTGGCATCAACGTCAACGCCTCTGGGACCAGTACAGAGGCGGCTGTTGCAGATGCCGTGGCCATTCTGCAAGAGGTCTTGGACGACTTGAGCGTGAGCGGAGAAGCCGCCCCAGAGCCATTGACCTATGCGGCTGCGTATGAAGAAGCGGCGCGCGACGGTGGATCGATTGTGTATCTGCAAGCCACATTGCCCGGTCGTAACATCCGGGTGAACATCATGTTGCCCGAAGGTCTTGTGAAGCGCATTGATACGGTTGCCCCCAATCGCTCCGCCTTTCTGGCAGAGGGCGCGTTGCATAAATTGCGTCACAGTTAAGCCCCTTAAAACAGCGCTGGCGTGGTTTTGGGGGTCATGATCATGTACCCGAATTGTGTCTCAAGGATCGGTTCCACGCCCAGCGTGCCGCTGATCTGATAGGCGTCATATTGTGCGGCCCGCATTTCCACCTCTAAAGGGCCGATTTCAATCTGATCGGGCTGAGATGCCAACACCCAGACGATCTCGGCCTTCACAATCCCCTGCACCAACCGCATGGCCTCCACCAAGCGCCGGTCCACATTATCCGCCTGCCAAGCGATCACTGGCACAAGGCCCTCTTCTTCATCCGGCAAACGGATATCGAAGGCCAAAGGCTCATACACCTCCCCCTGATGGGTCACGGCTTGCGTGTTTGGAACGATGCGCACCGCATCGTCCCAAGCGTCTTGCGTGAGTTTCACCAGGGGTAGGGTCACCTCCCCTGTTGATTGCGCGTGCATGGCCGCAAGCATCTGTGTACTCAGCGTTGTTCTCATGGCAAAAGCTCGATTGAAACTGTAAGACGATAGGCGTTTTTGCCGATTTGGCTTAACCGGTAAGGTTCATCGGGATCGGCAAACCGAAATTTTGAGACAATCTCTGAAATCGGATGCGGCATATCAAATTCTAGGGCGCCTTGTTGAAGATTCACTTCAAAAAAGTCCTCAAACAATATCACATCGTTTTCGTTCAAGGGTTCATAGGCCAGCGACAGAGACTTTGGGGCTGCGGTGAAGCGCTGTCGCTGTTTTGCTGGACCTGCGTCCATTTGTGTACGCAAAACCGCGCCTTTTGGGCCAGAGAGTGTGATGCTCTCGCGCAGAGGCTCAGGCATAAATGCGGGCCAGGTTGGCATTATACACCCCTCGCTTTACGTCTCAGGCCAAACACCGATTTGAACGAGCGGTCTAAGCGCCCGCTAAATATACCCTCCGAGACAGTTTCCAGTATGAAAATCTGTAATTCCCGGCCGTCTGCGGATTGTTGCGTTTCAACCCTGGCGTTGTTGGCATGATTATGGATGGCGACGTTCATGCTCGGCATATTGAAAGCTGCACGCGGATTGGAACCGTTGACCAGACCACCCTCCGAGAATTGCGGAACTGTGGTGCCAGAATTGATCGCGTGCAGAAATGGTAGAGTTTGCGGTGTCACGGATTTTGCCCGCACGACGAATTCACCGTCTGACAAACGCGCAGGAATACTGTCCGATGTCGCTGTCCCAGGCCCACGGATGTGTCCACCTTCGGAGGCTTGAACCGGAAAGATATTCCCAAAGATATTTCCTAAAAACCCAGATAAGCCAGAATCGCTACTGAAAATTTTTAACTTGGCCAGCTGCTCGGCCAAAATATCAAAGGACCGGTCAAGTGCGAGAGCGCGCAATCGTTCTGCAATCCCACCTATGGCATCGGTCAGACTGTTGGCATTGCGTACATTTGAAAGAACGCCTTTGGCTAAGGCCTCGGCTGCTCTTTCACTTTCTGTTTTCACCTTTTTAAGGCGCGCCTCAGTACGCTCCAACTCTGCGTTGATGACGGCTTCTGCCTCGGCCCGTGATAATCCAAGCTCTATCAATTCTGGCAGAAGCGCTCGCAACCGGTCACGTTCTGCATTCAACTCTTGCTCAATGAAAAGCGCCTTTTGGCCATTTTCGACAAGAAGTTCACGGGCGGTGGCAAGGTCACGTTCGTGCTTGGCGAGATCGCTTTGTCTATTTCCACTGCTTGGCGGTGTGTATCCTGGACGATTTTGCGGAGGCACAGGACGCGGACGAAAAATGATACCAGAATTTCCAGCTTCATTGCGGGGATCAAAAAAGTCAGGATTATCGCCTGTAATCTCATCAAACCGTTCCGCACGTGCAGCTGCAAGATTTTCAGCCAAACGTCCTGCTTCATCCGCAGCTGTTTTAATATCATTGGACATATCAGGGTTATCCAGCTCAAGCCCCAATCGCTTTGCGGCTTCCGCAGCGTCATCGGCGTTACCCCTTAAGACCAAAAGAATGTCAGCGGCCTGTTCAGAGTTCTCGGTGGCCTGCAGTAGTCCTTCCAAGAGTGGGTTAATCAAATTTGTGACCACGTTTGCAAAAGTCTCACCATATTGCTCTGTAAGAGCATTTAAGCCGTTTCTAAATTCATCAGCCCTGATAGAGCCGTCGATCAATTGCGCAATCAAAGCCTCCAAGCCAGGGAAATTCTGCGAAATCCTTTCGATGTAAGGTTTTGAAATCTCAAAGGCGACAGTCTCACGAGCTTGTGTAAGAAGTTTGTCTAGTTCTCTAGCCTGCACAATCGCTTGCGCTAGAGATATTGATCCAAGGTTGTTGCGAAGACGATCCACCGCCCCACCTGCCTCAATGTAAGCTGTCCTCAGCTCGTCAACGCGTTCCGTGGTTGATCGCGTCAAACGCTCAAGTTCGCTTGTCCGTGTTGCCATGACAGCTAGGGTTGTCGCGATCGCTGTGAATGCCAGGCCAATTGGCCCTCCAAAGAACGCCATGATACTGCGAAAGGCCCGCCCTGCAATGACGCCTGCACGATACGCAGCATTGAGCTGGAGTTGCGCCGCCGTCAGAGCGCGTGTCGAGGCCAAAGCGCGTGTTTGCGCGCCGGTCAAAACCGATGCCGCCCGCGCTTGCGCATTGGTTGCCCGGCGCAGTTCTTCACGATCTCTTTTGCGCACGCGCCCCTGTTCGGCTCTGAGATTGATTTCAGTGCGGGCCAAGCGCAACCTTTCATCTGCAGCGGCTTTTTCCAATCGGCGCTGTGCCAAGTTTGCACGGGCGGCTTGCGTGTCTTGTTTCAAGAGATTAACAGCGCGTGTCCTCTCTCTATTTGCCGTCTGGAGCGCCCGCGTCATGGCCCCAACACCCCGCGTGCCTGCAAAGGTTAAGGCTGCCACCGCAGCAATCTCAATCGCTCTTGCTAGGGTCTCCGCGCCACCGCTTGCCTCGCTTAGGTATTCACCTAGAAACACCAGCGCACCGTTGATGTTTTCTGTCACGCCCAGAGCCTCATCAACATTTCCGGCATAGGCGGTCAGTCCCGTGGCCAGCACATTAAACGCCTCTTCGCCTGAAACCGCGAGAGCTCCAAACTTTTCGTCTGCCGTTGTGGCGAGACTATCGAGGGCGCGCAAAACAACATCGGTGGTTAATTTCTGATCCTCGGAAAAGGCTTTGAGCTCCTCGCGCGTAATTCCGGCAGCCTCGGCAAGCGCATCCAGAAACTCCACCGGCGAATTTTCCCGAATTGATCTGAATTCATCTCCAGAAAGAACGCCGGATTGCAGCGCTTGACCGAGTTGAATGGATACCGATGCGCGTTCACTTCCAGAGCTTCCGGCAGACGCCAAGAGCTTTTGCAAGGTCTCCACCCGACGGGTCGTGGTTTCAAAATCATCTCCGGTCGATTTGGAAAGCCGCTGAACAGCTTGTGCGGTGCCCCTGATAGAGCTTCGTGTGCGCAAAGACAAGGCAACCAACGCCCTTTGCGCTTCTTCTGAGGTTTCACCAATTGAAACAAGTCGACGCTCCAAATCGCGCCACCCTTCGGCATAGTTGCGCAATTGCACCAACGCCGCGCCACCCACAAGCCCTGTAAGCCCTGACAGGGCGGTGCGGGTTGCAAGGATATTGCGGGTTGACCGCTCCCAGCGGGCGTCAATACGATTCAACCGCGTATTCGTCAGACGGTCCTGCCGCGCAAGCGTGCGATCATAGAACTGCGCCCCACGCCGAAAGTTTCTTGTGTCGGCAGTATATTCCGTAACCAGGCGTTCTGTGGTCATGTTGTCTGTGCTTTGATTTTCTTTAGATGCATTTCTTGTGCGGGCCAGAATTCATACGGTGTGGCCTGCCAAAATTCCGAAGGCGACCACCCAAGATGCACCACAGCGAAGGAAAACGTGATCTCTAACCATGTCCCGTCACTTCCAGTGTCGGCACGACCTCCTCGTCGAACTTTTTTTTTGCTTCTGCGGGTGCATAAAGACAGCTCAACAAAAACTGTGACAGAGATTTGCGCAACGCAAGATTGGTCAATTTTTCTTCGAACAATACATTGCCCACCGTCTCAATGCTGTCGAAATCTTCACCAGCGGCTTGGCAGGCATACCAGATGATCAATGCGGCCTCATTGATCTTGAGGCGCTGCGCGATAACCAGCTCCAAAAGCTCTGTCACTGTGAAATCTGTGCGCGCTTCAATCTCGCGCATAGAGCCATAGGTGGGCTTCATATGATATGATGCACCACCAAGGGTAATTTGAACCAGACTGCTCGCGATCATGAGACAAGGCCAACAACCGGATCATCAATGAACGCCACAGTGACATTGACATTAATCACGCCTTCTACATTGGCTTGCTGTTCTCCGAGACTTATGACGGCATTCCCGGAATAAGACTCACCGCCGGAATTTTGATCTTTATATTCAACGGCAACAGATGCCCCTGTTTCTGACAACGTGCGGACCCGTGTGTGTATTGCCAAAGCCGGACGCTCTTTTTCAAAAGAAAAGGTGATGGATGCCCCTTCCTCGGTTTGGTAGGCATGTTTGCCATTCTTTGTAACCGAGATTTCTGAGGATTTACCAGAATTATAGGTGGCATCGCCCTGATAGGGAACCTCTGTCATTGTTCCGTCACCATCATCTATATAAATTAGAAGGTCTTTACCTCTTACCGCTGTACCCATGTCATACTCCTATTTGGGTTGAAAACCGGCTGACCACATGTGGGGTCAGCGCGTCATCGTCTGCGGCGCTTGTGCTGCTGATATGGCTGATCCCCGTCGCGCCGGTAAGCGGGGGCCAATCCTCTAACGTCTCAACAATAAGGGGTTGCAGTCGGGCAACCTCTGCCCTGCCTGCGCCGGTTTCAACGCCGGTGTTGTCATCAAAGACATGCACAGAAAAATCATGCCGCGCCCGGCGTCCATTTGAGGTGGTACCTGGAATAACTCCAAAGCCGTCAATCCGTACATGCAAGCGCGGCGGCTGAGACGGGACATGGTCAAAGACCGGTACGTCCACCCCGTCTATGCCTCTTCCTGCCAGTGCCGCGACAAGTCGGGCATAAACGGCCTGCTGTAGCGGCCAGCACTGTGTAATGGTCATTTCAGACGCCGCGGACGTTTCCACGCCCCGTTTTGGCCAAGCTTGATGGTGCAGCAGCAGTGCTCATGGTTTGACGTAGGGCTTTGCGCATTCGAAGGCTGTGGGGCGCTTCTTGTGTGGCCACGGCCAAATCGTGAAAAGGCCGCGCAGGTGCAAACCTGGTGCCATCATGTACAAATCGCGCATAAAACGCCTTACGCCGTGCTGACTTGGTGATATAGCCAACAAGGCCAAGTTTTTGCCTCTTGCGCACGGCTTTGCTGTAGCGACGGCGCAAGAGACCGCTGCGCCGTGTGACCATAGTATCGATATTCGTACGTCCCTCTTGGTAGACCGCATCGACCGTTTCAGAGATTGCTGACACTGTTTTTTGGTCAAGGATATTCGGGCGCTGACGGGCGCGCGCGCGAGCTTTTTTCACGCCTTTCAATCGGCTCATGTTGGCTGATCCTCTTTGACAATCATTGTTATGGTGCCTCTCACCCGATCTGGACGGGTGAGTGACTTGATGGCGTAGGGCAACCCGTCGATCAGGACGCGCCAATTTGACTTTATGGTGCGTGTGCCGCTGTCTGTGCGAACAATCAGTGTGTAGTCCGGCGCATTGCTGACCCGCGCAGTTGATGTTTCTTCATCAGCTGTGTTTTGGGGCTTAGCCCACACAGCGGCCCATCGTTTGCCTTGACCCGCACCCTGCATTTCTTGCCATTCGACGGTATAACCCCCACCACCATCGGGTACAGAGACCTTTTCCTGAAAGGTCACGCGCGTGTCAAACTTTCCAGCCTGCATTACACAAAAACATGCACGAGCGGCGCAATCATGCTCTCGAACGCCATGGGCACTTGATGCGGTGTTTGTCCTGTTGTTACAGCCGCACGGTTGTCAAACCAGTGAGCTACGAGAAGGCGGACGGCTTGTTTTAAATTGTGCGGCACATCCTCGGCGGTCTCCCAGCCTGCATAACAAGTCAGATAAAGACCGGTTTGATCGTCGGGAAGGTCTGTAAAGAGCACATAATCGTCCATCTGGGTCAGTGTTACGTCTGTTACGTCTGACCAATTACCTTGGTCGTCTAAATGTTCCACAGAGAATTCCCGGCAATCGGGAAATGGCAGATACACAGCATTAGGGGCGTCAACGAGTGGAAGCGCCCATTTCTGACGCAGGATACACCGGCCCAATCGGCCCGTGTATCCATCGAGGTAGTCAACCGCTGCCCGCTCAAACCCTTCCACCAGAGCGCGGCGCTCATCGGTGATCTCCAAGCTACAGTGCCCGGCTAGCCCATCAACCGCGTCCCAAGACACCAAGACGCCTTGGGGAGCTTCCACCCGAAACGGACGCATCAGTCTTTGCTGCCCGCCACTTTGTTTTCAGGCGCAGCACCCTGCGCCTTGCGCTGTACCTTGGGATCTGTGGGGGCTGTCTCTTGAGGCTGAGGGTCTTGATCATCCGTTTGCGGTTCAGCCAAACCATGGGCTTTGCGGACAAGTTCGGCATCCTCCACGTTGAGACATCCCAAATCCAGTGCTGCCTTAGCTTCCACAGAAGCGGGTTTCAAATTATCGTTCGTAGTGAACGTCTTGGGATAAGCCGATCCAGGCACCACAGCACGGAAAGGCAAAATAGGGTTGATAGTCATCTCATATCTCCATGAAAAACCCCGTGACGCGACGCATCACGAGGAGAGTTACATTACGGTTTAGGTTTGGCTTACTCTGCGACTTTTAGGAATTTCACAGCATCGTCGTTTGTCGGCGCGCCACCAAGGCGTTGGCGGATATGCCATTTGACAAACCCTGGCTCGGTGAGTTCATCGCGTGTAATACGCAATCCATGGCGTTCGACCAATGTGTATGCACGACGAAAATCTCCAAAGGCGATGGGCGTAGAATTTGCCGCGATATCTGGCATGGATTCGACAGCTGAAACGGGATAGCCTAACAATCGTGCTGGTTCGCCTGCGGCAAGACTGTCTGTCCACAAAAAACGGCCATCTAAATCTTTCATCGTGCGCACTTTAGAGGTGGTCATTGAGTTCATTAAGAAACGGCCATTGGTGCGATACTGTGCTTTTGTCAAATAGATCAACTCGACCAGTTTGTCTGCGTCTCCAATCGTCGCTGCGCTACCGGATGCCAGAAACTGATAGACTTTATCCGTGCGCGCTCCATCAGCTGTTGCGACTGGCGGCGTATTAAGCATCCCTGTGAGGGTTTTATTGCCACTACCATCAATCACACCGATATCTCGCGCATTGGCAAAAGCGATGCGTGCTGAACTCACAAGCCAGTTTTCAATAGAAAAGAAAACATCGTCTAATGTCTCTTCTGCTTCTTTTGGGTAGGCGTAAACTGTGCCCATTGTCGGCTCAACTTGATAGACATCCGGCTTATTGGTCTCGGTGCGCGTATCGCCACTTCCAACCCAACCAAAACCCATTCCGCCTTTATCCACCAGCTCTTTGTAGTCGCTTGTGCCTACTTGAACCACCTTGACCAGGCCTGCCATGACACTGTCATCATTGGTTTTGGTTTGAATATCCTGGGCGATCATTGTGGGCACAGCCACACCAGGGCCAGATCCAGTGGCGGAGCCAACCGCTTTCTTTTCAGCTTCGTCCGCCGCATGTTTGAACTCTGCGACGGCATGTTTCCGAATATACTGGAAGACAGCTTCTTTATGAGCTATTTCGTTGTCGCTGAGAGCATCGGGAGCGCCTGGGCTGCGGCGTCCTGCTTTCAGCGAGGCCTCTTCGGCGAGTTCCTTGGTTGCCTTCAATTCGGCCAGATAATCGGTTTCCATTTTCTGGCGTTTTTGATCCAAATCGGTCACCAACTTTTCAAGTTTGGCAAAGCTATCGCGGTCGACCGCATCGCCTTGAAGCTTTTTGACCTCATCACGTAGCGCTTGGGTGCCTTTGGCCTGATCCTCAATCGCTGTTTTTACTTCTGAAAGGGTTGCCATGTTTTTCTCCTATGACAAAGAGTGCAAGAGACTGGTTGCCTGTACGACTTCCAGCAGTTCCGAATAGTCCTCATCGCCCGAGTCACTCAGGGCCTGAACACCTTTGTAGCCGTTGTCCATCAAGGCATTGACCACAGTGCGCGACATCTTCGAGTCCCTCAGAAGTTGTCGTCCGAATTCCCGTTGTGACATCGATGCGGCCTTCACCGCATCGATCGTCGCTTCCGGATTCATTGGAAAGGTCACAAGCGACACTTCCCAAAGTTCTGCTTGCTCGATGATCCGAACATGTTTTCCATCAATGTTTGTTTTTCGCGCAGAAAGAGTGCGATAGCCCATTGACAAGCCGTCAACGGCCCCCGCCTGCACAAGCGCAAGCGCTTCTCGGGCCTGCGCAACTTCTAAAATTAAAGTCCCTTTGAGCTTTAAGCCGCGCGCGTCCTCTTCAATGACATCCCATCTGCCGATGGGTTGAGCCGGATCATGTTGCCAGAGCATTTTGATATTGCGATCTGCCTGTAAACTTTCAGCGAATGCACCTGCCTCAACAATATCACTGCCTTTGTCGACATTTCCAAAGATCACACCGTAGCCTTCGATTTCGCCGGTCTTTGTGGCTTTGAACTCAGGTACCACCAGACCTTCTGACACCTGGGCGGCTGATTTGTGCTCCATCGGGTGTTGGCAATCATTCGTCCTCATTGTCGCCATCCTTTTCTTCTTGCGGGTTTGGATTGGTCAAAAGCGGAAACGCTGGATCATCGCTGACGCTTCTTGTGGGCAGGTCTTCCAATTTGGCCACGGTCAATGGGGACATGGCGCCGACTGTGCGCAGGGCCATGTAAAGTTTGCCACGCTCGTCTGGGGATCCCTGCAAAAGCCCCTGAAGTGCAATGTCGCAATAATAACCCTCGGCCACCCGCTGTTCGCCCAGGGCGTCTTTCTCAAACGATTGCTTGAACCGTTTGACCCAGGGCATGATGCAATCCTGTACGTGAATGATATTCCAGGTATAGGCGCTGGCATTGTTATGATCTGTGATTGCATGCATGACCCGTGCGGGCTGGACGCGATAGGCGCTGGCAATCTGGGTCACCGTGCGCGCATAGGTCTCATTTTGCTGGAGCTCTTCTGGCGTCATACTGAGACGTGTATAAAACAGCTCCCCCAAATCCACTGGCATCAAGCCCCCATCACCCGAAGGGCCAAAATAAGCTTTAATCCGGTCGACAAAGGTTTGAGCCTTATCTTGCGAATTCAAACTTTCAGAACTGATGATACCATTTGGTCGTCCTGCTTTTCTGGCGAGGCTTGTCATCATCAGATCCAGGCGGCGGGCAAGGTCTATCGCTTGGCGCGCAGTTTGGGTGACATTTAAGCCCAATTGTGGGCCGCGCAGCACCATCAAATTGGCACGATCGACCCCTTCCCATTTATCTTCCCGCCATTTAATGTGCCACTTCTTGTTTTCTTTGCGCCAGCAAAGCCATGTGATTGGAACAACTTCGCGCACCTTGCCGCCAACGCGGTTGAGATAAACCACACCGCACCCGTGCAAGGCCGCCTCTGCCACAACCGCCTCAATCCACTCCATCGCGGTGTACCCATCGTCATCATCTGTGGCGGGTTTTCCGATGCGGCTCAAAACAATGTGTTCAGGTTCTAAGCGTGCCGTCTCAGAGCCATCATCGGTTTCGCGCTTTAGTTTAGCAGGCAGTTTGGCCACATCTTCTGAAATCACACGCACAGCTGCAAAGACCGCCATAACACCAAGAGCTTGCTCTGGTGATACTTTGACGCTTGAGGCACCACCAGCCACACCGCTGTCGATGGCCTCTAAGATACGAGCCTCAACAGATGCTGATTTTCGTTGCAGAAATCCAAACATCAGATCAGAACGTCATCCATATCAAGCAGCATTGAACCGCGCCCCGCAGGCTCAGGGTTGCGAAACATCAATTGCGCCGCATTTAGAAGTGCGATCACCACGTCAATCTTGGCCGCTCCCGCCAAAGCCTTGTTCATATAATAATTCGAGCGCACCAGTTCGACGCGGGCATTGCCAATCGACCAGGCGAAAAAGGGTTGGCCAGCATGTAACATCAGCTTTGATTTTAGTCGCAACGGCAGAGAGCGAATTGCGGTTTGAAGCTCCCATCCTTGGCGGACAGCAGTAATAAATGGTTCTACATGACCGGCCAGTTCAAGCTCGGTTTGCAGCTCGGGCAATCCGGCCTTGTCCAGCCCCACTGCGAATTCCTTGGGCAGTTTGCCGGTTTCAACAACTTTACCAACAATCTCGACAATCTCATCGACATGTTGAAACGCATGTTCACAAATCACCAAATCGCCATCTTGTTCGAAGGTGTCCAAAGCTGGTGCAATGGATTTGCGCCGTTTCAGAACTTCCGGCTGGGCCCAACCTTTACACCAAGCAAGATAGCGGTGCGTTTCAATTTCCTTGCCGAGCACCACAAGCCCACAAAGATCGTCGTCACCTCCACCATCAACACCAATCGTGCAAACGAACGACCGTGCAAGCAATTCATCCAGTGTCAGTGTTTTGTCGATCGCGCCATCCCAGTACTGTTGTGCGCTCCAACCATCATCCCCTTGCCCGGTCCCGATTTCAACATTGAAGTGTTGACTGGCCACAAGTGCGAGGCTTTCTTCACCTTCATCCTCGGCCTTGCGCAGCTCGTCGCGCAAAAACTGTTGATCAACGCTGCGGCCCATGTGCGGGTTTACAAGAGGCCAGGTGTCTTCATCCTTCCAGCCGCCATCTTTGACCATCTCGACCGGCAATTCATAGATCAACGCAAACATGGGGCGCTGCAGCTTACCATCGCGCACCGCGCGGGCGGTTTGGAGCTCACTGCGGAAAATGCCAACGGGCGGTTTTTTTGACTGTGTTGTGATCTGCAGCAAGAAATGTTTGTTTTGCGGGTGCGAAAGCGCCCCGCGAATTTCTGTAAACAACCCTTTGGCTGCAGGCTTGTTGGCAAAAACATGTGTCTCGTCGATCAATACGGTCGCGTTCTTGAGGCCCGTCACGATATCACCGTCCGCTGCCTTGATCTGGATTTGAGACGGAATTTTGCGATTAAGGTTCTTGATTGTCCGCACAGTTTCTTGCGGCGGCGCAAACAATGGCTTGATCCGGGGCGTCCGCTTGATGATGCCCGCCGCATGGTCGAACGCGCCGCGGGCCAAATCGATGGAGGGTGCAATCAACACAAACTTAGCCTCTGGGCTGATATTGAGAATGCAGGCGGTCACAATAATGGCCGCGGCGATCGCTGTTTTCCCATTTTTCTTTGGGATCATCACAAAGAATTCCCGCAAATACCGCCGCTTCAACTCAGGATCAAAACTGCCAAAGATGATACGCACCAGGTCAAATACCCATTGCTCACAAATCTCGCCATAGGTGGGAAACCCGTCTACATCTGGGGCATGCAGCTCTTTGAAGATCTTCAACGCTTTCTCCGCGTAAGGATCCTGCAACGGCAGATCAGGAAACAAGGAGCCACCTGATTTAATCCGCTCGGCCCAATCCGGAACAGCCGTTGTCCAAGCGTCGAATGCGTCAGGCGCAAGGAGGGACATTAGTGATAGACCTCTGGATCAAGCAAGGGATCACCTTCAATCGCGTCTTCTGCAACCGCTGAAAGCATAGCTTTCTTGCCTTTGGGCAAAGATGTGATGTGCGGTTTTGCTCTATCATTATCGCCCGCAGCTTCTGCAGCCCTCATGGCCATCTCTTCACCTTCAATCACGCTCAAAAGTGTTCTTTGCGCCGATACATTGCCTTTTTCTGCTGCTTCATCGAGCTGAAGGATGGTGCGGGCGCGTTGTTCGGCCAAAGCCATTTCGCGCGCATGGCGCACTTTCACTTTACCAGAATGAAAATAATGCTTTCTCAAAGTTGGTACTGAGATGCCAAGTTCTGCAGCAATGCGTTTGTTGGTCAATCCAGCAACAAGTAACAATCTGATTTTACGACATGTTTCCGGTGTTGGCACATGCCCGTTTGCACCGGGCTTCCCAAAATTCTCAGGAATGGGATGCCCGAGGAGGTCAAATTGTTGTGTCACAGAAAAAAATTCTCCGAATGCTAGGGGCGCGGGTCTAGGCTTTTGAGGGTTTCAGCCTTTTAACCGCCCCCCCCCTTTGATGGACGAGTGCTGGATCGGCGTTTAAGCCAGGCCACGCTTTTCGAGACTTTGTTTGTGTGTGTCATGCCAACTCTTTGACACGGCACGCAGATTGTCTTCATCCCAGAACAGTTTCTTGTCACCACGATGCGGTGTGATGTGATCCACCACCGGGCTATTGGGAGCGGGATATGTCCCCACAAGAAGAACGCCCGTCATCTGGCATTGCCAACCGTCACGGCTGAGAATCTTCACACGAAGACGCTGCCAACGAGCAGTGTTAATCGGCCCATCCGAACGGCGAATACCTTTTCGCTCGGTATTGGATCCACCCACCAATCGGGCTGGTACAGAGCCAAGGCGCAATTTAGCGGATTTCAGTTTTGTCACTTTTAATCATTAGAGATTAGATAAATCGCACAAAGCAGGCTATAAGTTGGTCGCCTTTGCGTGTAACCTGAATGACATTTTCCAAACAAAAACGCCCGTCAGTTTCCTGCGGGCGCAATTCGTGATGATAGTGATATAAATGCATTCGGAGGAACTAACTGTCAATACTCTTTTTGATAGCAACCCTCAAATCCCCTGCATGCGGTCCAGAATGGCGCAGAGGGCGGATTGCAGGGGTTTTCTGTTTTTTGCGGCCAGTGACCAACCATGAGCCTCCAATACCGCATTGAGCGCATGTTGTCTGATGCACACCATCTCAATCAACACAGCGTCGGTGATAGATCGGCGTTGTCCGCGATCCATGGTATGCGCACCATGACGCCGCACCGATAGCGCATCGCCTCGGCCTATGGCCCGCTTAAACCAGCCCAGGCGTTCGATATCTCTTCTATAAGCCGTCATGAAGTCCGCGCCCCCATTGCTCCCGATCTCCACATCAAAGGCTTTGGAGCATTTCATCCCCGCACTTTGCACCTTCTCATCCAGCGCCCGATAGTCACGGGCAGTCCCCACCTGTCCGGCGGTAAATGGTAAACCACCGCCGCGCCGGGTGGCCTGGTCTGTCATGGTGTCAAAAATATCACGGGTGCGGCCAGGACAGCCGGACCGATAAGGGAGGTCACGCCATTCGACGCGTCCGTTCTTCTCATACCAATATCCTTCCCGAAACGCGGCGACTGGCCCACGTGCAGGCGCGACAGGGATTTCTTGGCTACATGCTTGAGGATTGACCGCGTCAGCTTTCACCTGCGCGATGCGCTTTTGCTCTGCTTTTAGTATTCCGGTGATCATGTCGCATAGACTTTCTGATCCTCAGTGCTGGGCTCCATGATCGCCGAGCATTCGCCCTCATTATGACGGTACCACGCCAGCCATTGCCGCCGCTCTAAAGACGCCATCCCACAGTTGATCTGTTCTTCAATGCGTGTGAGTTCGCGGCGGTTCTCTTGTGCCTCTTGCGCCAGGCGCGCTAAATTATAGCGCGTCGGCGGCGGGCCCAGTTTCTTGGCCATCATGAAAAGCTCTACATGATAGCCCATAGACAGAGCTGTGCGTCCTGCCTCGCTTTGCATCAATGAGTTCACATAGGGTGACGTTCGCGCGGGTGGTGGAGAAAGCTGATAGGCCCATGATACTATGGTCACCTCATCAGGCCAGATGTTGCGGTCTTTGCCCCGTGTGTGACGTATAATCAAAGGCTCCAAAGCCGTAAGATGTCGTTCGCTCATATGACCCAGCTTATCGGCCAGCCGCGTAAGCATAGCTTGATAATCTTCAGCGGTCATTCTGGGATGTTTACGCAACCCCGATGTGATTAATGGCGTCAGAAGCAATCTACGCACACGTGCCCGTTTGGTTTCCTGTTGATCGGTCATCGCACTCCCCTTTTCTAAGCCAAGTCCCAAGTTATCCACAGGCGCAGAGGTTCAAAGAGAGGCGCAACGAACTGTCCTTTCTTTTTCTTTTCATTTCATTTCCTCTCTTATGTTTGGAACTGTTCCATTCTGTTCGGAAACGTTTCGTTTTGTTCCAGTCACAGATTGCCCGAATTTCCCTTTGTTTTCAGTTGTCCTTGTTGAATTTTGCCAAAAGGCCTTGTGACCCCGCGTCCTTCAGCGCACGTCTTATTGATGTCTCTAGTTGCGGCATACGCCTTTGGCCTTGATGATTTTTAAGCAACCATTCATCCAACCAGCCGACAAGAAAGTCATCTGAACACAGTTTGTCGTTACAGCCACACTCCCGCAGAGTATCGATCAAGCGTTTGCGGCGTGCGTATACCGCTTTGCTCTCATTGCTTGCCTTGTGTTCCAAGTGGCCCTGCAGCGCGGCCTCCATCACCTCTTGAACAACAGGATGCGCCAATCGAATGGCACCGTTGTCGCAACGCACGGCCCGCCAGTTGTAGAGCGGGCTGAATGCTCTTTCAGCCAGCCGCTTCCAGTAATCCAATGGTAGCCCCAAAAGAAAAGCCAAGGCTTCATCATCCTTCGGTAAAGTGCCCAGAGGTGTTTCCCCATGGGATTTGAAAAACAGTTCCATGCCAAAGAACCCAACCTCTGGATCGCGATAGGCCCGTCTGCGAAACTCGCTGCGGTCGTATCGATCATGGTTAAAGGGCATGAAATAATGCGAATCCAGGCGCGCAGCCGATGGGATCGGGTAGTCTTCCAGAGCGTCAGTATCGACAGCTTTGAGATGTGGAGCAGTCATCACATGCACCTCATGCTGTCGGTAAAATCCGTTAAGATGCCTGGAATACGGACCCTTTTCTCTGCCAAATGCGGTTTGCAATCCCCGCGCTTCAGGCGTATGTGTGGACCATGAACGCAATTGCTTTTGATACACATAAATTTGTTAAACGGCTGACTGCCGCGGGAATGCCGGAAGCCCAAGCTGAAGTCTTGGCCGATGAACAAGCCAAGCTTATTGATGAAAGACTTGCAACCAAGGCCGATCTTGAAAGGCTGGCCACTAAAGACGATCTCGCTGCCTTTAAAGTTGCGACAAAAGCCGACCTTGAAAAACTGGCGACCAAGAATGAACTCGGCGAAGTCAAAAGCGATATCGCCGAAGTCAAAAGCGATATCGCCGAAGTGGAAAGCGATGTCCGGCTTGTAAAGTGGATGCTGGCCCTTGTTATCGTTGCCACCGTGATTCCATTGATAAGAGACCTGCTGTAAGTTCATGCGGTGCCCTCCAACATTGCCAAAAGAGGGCCTTGATCGTCTGCCAGGCGTTGTCGCGCGATCTCGATATAATCGGCATTGATCTCAATAAGCGTACAGTCCATCTGACGACGGTTCGCCACTAGAGCGGTGGTGCCAGCACCGCCAAAGGGATCTAAAACGTGGCCCGATGGCGGGCAGCCCGCGCGCAGACACCGCTCCACCAGTTCTGGTGGGAATGTTGCAAAATGTGCCCCCCTGAAGGGGCGCGGGGCGATTTCCCAGACCTGCGGTGGCGCTGGTTCATAGTTTCTAAGATTGCGTCCATTGGCTTGTTGTTCTTTACGACTCATTTGATCCCAACGGTCGTTGAAACCAGCATGACGGCGGGAATGACCGCGCTGCTTGTCGGTCTTTTGCTTGACTGTTTCGCCCTGTTGACGCCCCTCCCGATGGATCGTTCCATGAGCGCCTGCGCCCGTGTCCCATCCATCGGGCGTTTTGTAAGGCCCACTTGAAACACGTGAAACCCGCACGGACTCAGCGTTATAAAAATATTGTGCCGACTTGGTGAGCATAAAGATTTTTTCGTGCGATGTTGCAGGCCGATCTTTGATAGATTCAGGCATTGGATTTGGTTTTGCCCAAATGATCTCCGAGCGGACCCACCAACCGGCATCTTGTAGAGCAATGGCAAGACGATTTGGAACCATGCAAAGGTCTTTAGGCTTTAAAGAACCTTGGACGGTTGAAAACGGCTTATCCCGAAATGCGCGATCATCATTGCCAGAGGCTTTGGTCTCCGCCGCCGAACGTCCATTTGGAGCCGCCGCATAGCAGTCTCCGTAGTTCACCCAACACGTGCCAGTTGACTTCAAGACGCGGTGAACCTCGGCAAACACTTTAACCATGACGCTAACATGCTCGGATAGGGTTGGTTCAAGGCCAATCTGACCGCTCACCCCATAATCACGAAGGCCCCAATAGGGCGGTGAAGTCACAACGCAATCAAAGTGCTGAGAGGGCAGGCCGCGCAGAACGTCAAGAACGTCGCCTTGTAAAATATCAACACTCATACCACTCTCACCGGTCTTTGTCCTGATCGAGATAAGGGCCCATGGCCGTCAAAACTCTTTCTCCATCAATGCCCGCAAGGGCGCAGACGGTAAAAAAGTCGCGCGATCCAAACCAGGAGCGGGCAGAGGAAATTTCAAAGCGCTTGTCAGCTACATTCGGCTTTTTGACCAAACCGATCTGTTCTAACAACACCTCAGCCCATAATCTCGTGCAAGCCTTTGCGCATACAGGGCTCTCTGCCACGAGGTTCGCATTATCGACCTCAAAGCTCATCGCGCGCCCCAATTTTTTCTGGGAGCAATCAGAAACACAGGACGGTTGTTGCGCAGGGCAAACACAACCTCTTGCCAGATGCCCAGGCTTTCCTGCCAGCCCTCTATGGGCGGCACGATCATCGCATCACAGGCGCTGAGCAACGGCTGACACCAGGCGCTCCAAAACGTCGCATCCAGCGGATCAACAGAGTAATCTAAACCCACACTCAACATTTCAACGGCCTGGATAATCGGTGATATCGCCGTGATGCCCTCAACAGCCATAATCCGGGCCCATTCTGCCGCGCGCATGCCACAGGCCAAGCTTTGCTGACAATCCCACGCGCCATCTTGATCCACACAGACCTTTGAGTAAGGTGTGGCGAGATAGCACAGACGCCCCCGCGCGCCGGTGGTCAGATCACCGAGACCCGCATCACGGAACAGCAAATGCGCTTCCTCAAAGTGCACCAAATGCGGGTGGCCCCAATCAGGGCTGTCGGGAAGATGGATATCAACGCCCATCAAGCATCCGTCCCTAAAAAGGAGCGCGAGACCTGCCAAGCAGACCCCGCGCCCAAGTTGACCAGGGAGATATCCTCGGTTCTCACACCAAGAATGAGGGACATGCCGATGGTATAAAACACAGCCAAAAGGTTCATTGATTTCCCCCCTTGACCCGCGTGAAAAGTTTTTCCGCACACGCTTTGAACCGCCGTGCGCGCAGCTCTAACCGCCTTGACTTCGCCATCAGGCGATGGCCGCGAAACAAAAGATAACTTGCCCAGAGCCGCCGCATCATGCTGCCCTCCCAAACAAATTTGAAAGGAACAATGTCGGCTGCATCATCATCAAGGCCGATAAATGCAACGCACTGGGCAGCGTCTCGCCCCGCAGCCAATACCTTATGGTGCGCTCGCTAATCGGCTCACCATTCTTGTTGCGAAAGTACGGCGCCGCCTGTTCAGCGATCTCAAGCTCTGAGGCGCAGTCAGGAAAAGACGCCCACAGCGCCTTGGCCACAAGCTCCGACATGGCGTCGTGATGCATAAAATGTGCGATACGTGTATTTTTGGAAAGACTTTTCACGGATTTGCCCCCAGGGTTGCCTTGTGACGATTGGCAAGCAGTAGAAACAGCAGAAGGGGGCGCGGCATCTAGCATGTTGCGCCCTCGGGAGTATTTGACGGCCAATGACGATAAACCTTATATCTTAGGAGACCCAAAATGAATTCTAAGCATGACCTGATCCTCAAAGAGGATGGCTTTCCCGTGACGGCACTTCTGGAAGGGGCTGTGGCGCGCATCATAGCCCCCGTGGATCAGGCGACATGGATATGCCTGCAATGTCATACGAGAGCCCATGAATCTCGGGCGGTACAGGACCGCTTATCTGAATATCTACCGCCGGCGAAATTTCAGATCGCCATAGCCCCCGATCACGCCCATGCACTTGGCATGTATCTGATGAACTCTGCAAAGCAGGCTGTTGAAGGGGGGTAGATTTATGATTGGGAGTCTCAGTCATGCCGCGTTCTCCTTATTGTTGGAGGGCTGGTCTGGCTTCTCAGGAGGAGGGTTAGAGGCAATGTAGGCTTTGATCTTTTTGTAGGTTGCACTGTTAAAGCCCGCCCCCTTCCTCTTTTCAAAAACAAATGCCGGATTGCCCATAACCTTCTTTCCGAAGGTAGTTGGGGACATGCCTGTTTGCTCAAGATACCTATCAATATTTGCGAGAAGATCGTCCATACATGTCAATTTATATGATTTTTCAAACATTATCAATATGAAATTTCAAATTTGAATTTCCATGCTAAATATATGAAATTCCAAACATGAACATTGATGAAATTAACAAGTTGATCGTCCGCAACATTGAGAGCCTTATTGAGGAAGTTGGATCTAACCCAACTCGAATGGCTAAGGATTCTGGACTTGGCTATACTTCAATAAGGGATATTCTAACCGGTACATCTGGCAGCCCCAGATATGAAACTTTGTTAAAAATAGCAAAAGGTGCTGGAGTGGACATAAGAAGAATAACTGTTGGGCCTAATTTCGATAAAGTAGATCCATCTGACGCTGAGATGCTTGACTTATGGCATCAATTAGAGCCGTCAGAACGTATGTTTCTTGCAAACGCTGCAAAAGCTCAGATCGAAGCACGGGATCGGTCTCGGCAACAACCTGGCGAAACGCAGTCATAATTTCTTTATCTTTGATGGTCATACCCCCCCCACCACTCTTTTTTGTTTAATATTGTGGTCCATTCGATTCCATAGCCGCCAATTCTGATTAATCAAAGGTTAAAGAAAATTGCTTAATTGTCTACAAGCTGTTGGGTATGGAACAAAAAAAGAACAAAATAGCGCACTTTGCCTATATGTATATCTTTCTGAAATGCACAACATGTAGTAGCCCATTGTAGTATATGATTTTATTATAATAAACTATGGCGATAATTTATTAAGCAGTTTGTGCTTTTTATCAGGCTTCCTTAAGATAACGTGCACAAAAGGGATTTGTCACAAAAGAAATTCCACCTTAAAATTAAGTGAAGTAAATAAAAACTAAACTGGAGTTTTATATGAATAGAGTGAAATGTTTGATGGCGATGTCTTTGATAACGCTTGTTGCGGGATGTGCGACTCAAGCCCCACAACCAATTGTGAGTGCTTTCAATGGTGACAGTGTTGAGATTCAAATTGAAAATAATGCTTTGAGTAGCACCCCCGAACAGATGGAAGAAGCAAGGGCCGAAACCCAACGAATCGCCGAAGAAATTTGCAATCGTGGGCCGAACAAAAAGGCAGAGTATGTCAGCACGCGCACTATGCCGACGACAAATGCTTTTATAGCTTACGAAACACATTTATTTCTCTGTTTACAATAAAAATAAATACAGCTTCTCAAAAGTGAACCTGGCATCTTGCCAGGTTCTATGAAGAAAGTATGATTTTTCATATTGACATATGATTTTTCATATTGCTATACGCTTCAGTATCTTACTGGAGCCAACCCATGCAACACACCCCACATTCCACGCTCCCATTGCCAGACAAAACGATCTCTGACGATCTTCTTGAAACTCTGTCTAAACCACAAACGCGCTGGGACCATGAACAACTCTCCGACTCTGCAAATCATATTTTAACCACAATCCTCCCCAAGCTTTGTGGCGAACTTATGGTTTATCGTGCACAAGAGCGCCGACAGAGCGAAGCCACCGCTGAGAATTTTCGAAACGACCTGAAAACAGCGCGCAATATTGTTTCAGAGCCAGAAAAATACAGCGATGAAGAGCTTGGCGTCGCGATTGTCTGCCTCCGATCTTACGGAACAATCACCGACCAAGCGCGCAGATTGTCCATCAAAGAGTTACGCGAAAATCCCCGCCCAAACCTACGCCTGATTCCATCCAGGGGGCAAATATGACCACCCCGCGCTCTAACCCGAGCCACGCTTCTGCGGACCTTTCTGACGCACAGCGTAATCTGCCTTGCGGGGTCAACTCCACCGCCGCTGTGCACCAGGGGCCTGTGCCTTTGGGCCAGCGGCGGCTTTTTCATTCTCAGATCGCCGAACGTGTTGCCTCCCAGCGCTTAGGCGAGGCGCGGGGAGATGGGGAACCTCCCCGCGCTCATAAAACACACCCCTCCGCGAAAGCTCTGGTCAGGCGCATGGCAGATCCCTTGGAGGTCGAGCTGACGCCCGCGCAAAAGCCCTGGAGCCTCTAACATGGCCAAATCTATGAAAGATCGTGTCGGGGCGCTGTTGCTCAAAGCCAATGATCCAGCGGCGAGTGAAGCCGAAGCACAGACGTGCATGAACATGGCAATGAATCTGATGGCCAAATATGGCTTGTCGATGGCGGATGTGTCTGGTGAGGATGCAGAAGAGATCGGTCAGACCGAGACACACTGGCAACGTGGGCTTGGCGGTGACGCCATGATCTATGTGCAAAATGCAATCGCTGCGTTTACTTCAACCCGTGCTGCTTATCGGGGCAACGCCAGCATTGGCACTCGGATGATCTATTATGGTTATGGGCCAGAGCGTGAACTTGCGCTTTGGCTGCACACTCATATTCGAAATGCGATTGAGGTCGAAAGTAGGCTGTATAATCCGCTTGTGCGAAACGCGACACTGCGGGCCAAAGACCGCAAGTCTTTTGCAGTTTTCATGGCCAAGCGCATAGCGGAGCGCTTGTTTGAACTGGCTGAAACACTTGATGAGGCCGGGCGTGGTACCGGAACTGACGTGATGGTCGTCAAGAACGCAAAACTTGATGAATATTACGGAAAACTTGGCATCAGTCAGGCGAGAGAGAGCAACCGCACATTCTTTAGAGAGGGTGCTACAGCTGGAGCCGATGCTGGCGACAAAGTGTCCCTACATCGTCCGGTTTCAGAGCAATCCGGGCCCCTTGCAATAACTGCAACACGGGGGCCGATGAATGGCTGATCTTCCAAAATTCGCCCGCTTTTGGATGGTGTGCCGCAAGCCGAGCGGCCCACACTCCAAGACCGAACCGCGTCAGCGTTATTCGTCTTTTGATCAAGCGCTGGCCGCTGCGCAAAAACTCGCCCGGGAAAACGAAGCACAGTTTCACGTCCTTGAGACCGTGGCCACTGCGCGCCCCGGCGATTTGACACAGGAGACATTGCTATGAATTTTCACGCTACATTTGATCGCCTCCATGCATTTTTGAGGCAGCTTGAACACCTCGACAACGTTGATCTGGTAGACGCCTTTATCAATGAAACCATCGAAAACGGGGGCCATTATTGCACACCCAAAAGCGGCGGCGTGCAAAACCACGATTTCAAAATAACCCTGTATAACATTCATGCCAGCGGCGCGGACGAGGAAGATGCGCTGCGCAACTGGATACATGCCGCCCGCGCGCATGTGAAAATAATCGAAGATGATGGGCTTATCACCGTTCACCTACCATTCCCAAACCCGCGCAACCATGCTGAAGAAATTGCGAATGCTCGGGCAGCAGAGAACCAGGCACTGATCAAAGACCGCATTGCAGACCCAACACAGAAAGGAACACGCTCGTGATGGCCAAGAAAAAACAACCCCAAGACAGGCAAATTGAAGAACACGACCCGTTTGCCATTCGTGGTATTGAGCAATTGCTCACCTTATTTGATGGCGGCGATTTCCTGGCTCAGTTCATGGAGGATCACCGTGATTTATTACATCAAATGCACACCCATAATGAAGAATACGGACACAAGGGCACGAAAGGCTCTTTTACGATCACTGTGTCCTACGAAATGGGCGGTGCCGGTGATTTAGGTATGCGCGCACAAGCTGATTTCAAAGGACCAAAGAAGCCAGCCAGCCAAGCCGCTGCCTATGTCGACGGCCAAGGACACATGACCCTTTACAGCCCGATGATGAAGCGCATGCACGGCGGTGTGCGCGATGTGACCCCGCACGACCCGGAAACGGGCGAAGTGCGCGACGTGTAACCCCGAAAGCCAACCTCAACAAAGGAACTGATGATGTCAGATAAGACAAACAACCCCACCGCCCTGCGGCACGAAAACCCGGCAGAAACCATGCGCGATGTGATGGCCACCTTGGGCAGCGCCGAATGCATTTCCGATCCGGTCAACCAAGACGGCGGCACCCCATTCAATTCACCCCATCTGGTCAGCCTGCCGGAAAAGCGCCGCATCGAAGATGTCACCGCCAAGCACCGCGATGCCGCTGAATACTTCAAACCCGCACGGCGCATGGGCACGGCCAACTTTGCCGATCTTCAAAGCATCATCGCATGGGCCAACCGCTTCAAAGGCGACACATCAGTCCTGTTCGCCAACCCCGATATGTCGGCCCCGACGCTGACCTGCATTGCGGACTATCACGCCGCGGGCGCGGTCGACGTGACCACGTCCACAGGCGATGCCAGCGCCCGCCACTGCCACCACCGTGCCGTCTATAACTTCCCCCTTTCTCATGAATGGAACGCATGGATGGCAATCTCTGGTAAGGGTCTGGACAAAGATATCATGGGCGAATTCATCGAAGCCCAGGCCAATTCCATCATGGACCCGTCCCCAGCTGTCTTGAAAGGTAATGTCAGCGATAAGAACAAGGACTGGGAAAACCGCCTTATAGAAGCCGCACAGAAGATCGAAGGGCGCTTTGGGCAACTTGCACAGCTTCTTGCCATGTCCCGCCAGTTTCAGGTGTTCGAAACCAGTGACCTGAAAGTCGCAACCAACCGCGACACGGGCGAAGCTGAAATCCAGTTTCTCAACGAACACAAGGATGCCACTGGCCAGAAATTGAATATCCCGAACCTGATTATCATTACGATTCCAGTTTTCCTTGGTGGCAATCCTTACCGCATGGCCGTCCGGTTTCGATATCGCAAGAACGGATCGAGCGTGAAGTTCATCCTGTCGATCTACAACCCTGAAAAGGTGTTCGAAGCCGCCTTCAAGGAAGCGGTCGAAGAGGCAACCACCGAAACCAATCTGCCCACATTCATGGGCACACCAGAAGCCTGATTTCTTTTTCTGGCCCTTGGCAACAGGGGCCAGCGACGGAAAACAGAACGAAAGGAGCACCATGATGACAAACAGAAAAGCTGACAAAGTAAACGCGGCCTCGCAACGTCGGCCAGGCACCATGGATACGGAGATTGGTGCCCTGATTAAAGAATACAGAGAGAAAGCTGGGTTGTCCAAAAAGGACCTGGCGCAGGCTGTCAATATTTCACCCCAACAGTTGCAGAAATACGAGGCGGGAACCAACCGCGTCTCTGTGTCTCGCTTGATTGATCTCTGCGATGCCATCGGGGGGTGTGTAACCGAGTTTTTGTATGAAATTGTGGATCAGGAGATTTCTCACGAGGGGCTGCCGCAATGAAAAACAAACTTTCAGACCTCAACGATCATTTGTTTGCCCAAATTGAACGGCTCACCGATGAAGACATGGACGCCGAAGCGATAGAGCAAGAGGTCAAACGTACCGAGGCCATTGTGGACATCTCGGATCAAATCCTGCGCATTGCCGACACCAGTTTAAAAGCCGCCAAACTTTATGCCGAGCATGGGAACAACATCGTGGAACATCTGCCTCAGATTGGAAACACCAAGAAATGAAGGGGCGCACTATCCTATATAGCGAAGCGGAGCTTGCCTGGCTGAAAGAGCGGGCGACAACGCCACGGCGTGAACTGCATGCAGAGTTCTGCGCGACTTTTGAGCGTGATGATGTGTCTTTGACAAATCTAAAGGCTCTCATGAAACGCAAAGGATGGATGACTGGCCGGACTGGCTTTTTTCAAAAAGGTAGTGTACCCGCGAACAAGGGTCAAAAGGGCTTTTATCCACCTGGCAGTGAGAAGGGGTGGTTCACAAAAGGGAAACGCTGCGGTGTTGCGGCCAAGCTGTATAAGTCGATCGGCACGGAACGGCTCAGCAAGGAAGGCTATGTTGAGCGTAAAATCCATGACGGGATGCCACTGCAATCACGTTGGCATGCTGTGCATATCATCCGATGGGAGGAGTTGAACGGTCCCGTTCCAGACGGACACTGCTTAAAGTGCATTGATGGGAACAAGACAAACACCGATCCCGCAAACTGGGTGGCTATCCCGCGGGCTCTCCTACCACGCTTAATTGGAAGATGGGGCGCGCTCAGCTATGACGATGCTGAGCCGGAGTTGAAGCCTTATATTCTTGAGGTAGCCCGCCTTCAACATGCCGCACGAGTGGCGAAGACTGCTCTTTCAGATAATTTCGGAACAACAGAATGAGCAAGCCACCCGAAAAAGCACTGTCATTCGCACCACAGGGAAGCGTATAGAATGGCAGCAACGCGGTTCACAAAAGCAGAGATCACACGCGCGGTAGAGGCCGCAAAGGCCTGTGATCTGGTGGTTTCCGCAGTGGAAATTGGCCCGGATGGAACCATCAAGATATGCTGTCCAGTGGACGAATCCGAAAAAAAGCGCAATGTTCAGGAACCGAAACAATGGTAAAAGACATGCGTAAGAACTATCCCGGACTAACGATTGAAACTCTGAGATCAGGCAAGCAACGGATTCGGGTGCGTGTTGAAGGTCATCCAAATCGCAAAATCCGTCTGCATATTGGGATGGATCACCCCAAGTTTTCAGAACACTATTGGAATGCCCGCGCGGGTTTTGAATTGGGATATGAGCCGGAAACAACCGCCGTGCGCCACTCGATCCAATGGCTGACTGACAAGTATCTTTTGCACTTAGAACGCATGGTGGAAGCCGGGCAAGCTTCTGCCGCAACACTACGGCAACGCAAAAGCCTACTAACACGGCTGTGCCAACACAAAACCGATAATGGTGATGAATATGGGGAAATGAGCCTGCACGCGCCATCAGCGGCCTTTGTAAAAGTCCGGGATGCGCGCGCAGCGACACCTGCTGAAGCTGACAACATGATGAAAGCCGCGCGATCGATGTATAACTGGGCGTGTGATGCAGGTCATGCGGAAGTCAATCCGCTTGTCGGAATAAAGAAAATCCACCGCAGCAAAGGCGGTGCAACGCCATGGACACCAGAAGACCTCCGTAAATTTAAAGAGACACATCCGATTGGGACCATGGCCTATCTGGCGCTGACCTTACATATGTTTACAGCGGCCAGATCAAACGATGCGATATGGTTGGGGCGCAAACAGGAATTCGAAAGCCACGGCACCAAATGGCTGGGCTGGCAACCAAAGAAACGCGGCGCTGCATTTGTGGAAATACCGATGGCAGCACCCTTGCGCGCGGCTGTCACGGCAGTGGCCAGAATTGGCCCATCTTACATTCTAAATGAACACGGCAACCCATTTAAGAACGCAGATAGCTACCGCAATTGGTTCAGAAAACGCTGTGACGAAGCTGGCCTGCAGGGCAGGTCATCGCACGGTGTCAGGAAAGCCTTGGCAGAACTTTTAGCCGAAGAGGGATGCAGCGAACATCAAATCATGGCCGTTCTTTCCCACACACAACCCAGCACGTCTGCAATCTACACGAAAGGCGCAGAACGTCGAGCAATGGCCGCTGACGCAATACGCACTATTCGTGAGTTTTCCTGGTAATGTGGACCACGCGCAATTTCAATGCGGTCCACAATGGAAAATAATACAACAATATCAATGGTTTATTTTTCGTATGGTACCCGCGGCCGGACTCGAACCGGCACGGCCTTTCGGCCCAGAGATTTTAA
>CAWUJT010000003.1:0-71054 GCA_963922715.1 uncultured Thalassobacter sp. | reverse complement strand
TGACGCGCCTTTTGGCGCGGTTTATCTATCCAACAACAAAAACGATATAATCAACTTCTGATTGAGCCTTCAAAATCATACGCGCATATGCCCCTTAATTTGGGGCCATAATATACCGTAGATGCCCGGATTTTATCCATAGTTTTGCGCCTTCCGGTCCCATCTTTGCTTGGCTTTTATAGCCTGCCGGCAAGCGCAGCCAATCCCATCGTGTCAGCTTTGTATCGCCCTCGGTGATGTCCCCTTCCAGGACGAAAATCTCTAAGCCATCTTGTGCCTTCAAAGGAATTGTTTCACCGGGTCCCCAGGTCTCAATCCGGACATCCTCTCTCGCATCAATGAAAAGAGAGACCTTTGGCACATCAATGTCTGTGGTCTTAATATGGACCTGTTGACGGTCATTGGGATCAAACTGATGCAGTTTAACCAGGATCACCGCCCCGTCTGGGGCAGAAGGAGTGTGGCGTGAAGTGGGCGGATTGCGCACATAACTGCCCACCGGGAAATCTCCATGCTCATCTTGGAAAACACCCTCCAGCACAAGGTATTCCTCACCTCCATCATGGGTATGGGGCGAAAAGGCGCTGCCAGGTTCATAACGGACAAGGCTTGTGGCGCGCGCCACCTCTCCCCCGATGCGGTCGAGCATCTTGCGGGACACACCAGGCAGCGGAGAGGGGATCCACTCTGTCTCGGCATATTTGACAACGACACGTTGGGAAAAATCTGCATTCACACGCATGAGAACCTCCATAATGTTGATTAAGATATAAGGGGTGATATAGAGAAAACTTGTGCAATTTTGCACATCATGCGTGCTACCGCCAAAAGGCCAAATAGTCGAGCAATCCAATCAATTTTCGCCCCAGAAAAGTTAGCAAAGCTGTGTCCAGAAAGATCACATCAATGACCACAATGGTCAAAATGCCGATCCCCATGAGTATGCCGGTGCGGTCATCCATACAGGGTCAGTAATCCCCATGAAACGCAAACAAAAGTTATTTCTTTGTCCCCAAAGCAGGTGTTTCAATTTTAGCATGGTCCACAAGGTTTGCTGGCAAGCCCTTTTGCCGCCACAATCGTTTTTTGCGATTGGGGTAGTCTGTGACATCGTGGGCCAAACGCTCCCCCACAACGATCATCCTAAGGACTTCGCGGCCTGCGTTCTTGATGGTGTGGGCCGCGCCGCCTTTGCGATAACCGATGAAGTCCCCCGGCTTAATGGTAAACACCTCTTTACCGATGGTTGCCTGCGCAATCCCGGCCAGCACAAAGACACATTCATCCTCAAATATATGCTGATGGTATTCGGTGCTTTCGTGCCCAGGGGCCACTTCGATGATGTGAAAGCCCAAGCCTGTTAGCCCCGTCAGATCCCCCAAGGATTTGTTCACGCGTTGGGCATTTTTGTTCAGGAAATGGGTCTTTTTTGCCCCTTCCATGGCGGCGATTTCTTCGGCGCGGATCAGGTAACGCTCTGATTTTGTTTTGCGATTAAAAAGGGCCATCGCTTAAATCTGTTTCATCGACAAAAGGTGATCCATGGTCAAAGACGGCTGCGCACATCCAGCCTCACCCACGATGCGGGCGGGAACACCGGCCACTGTCTTTTGCGCCGGGACATCTTCCAACACGACGGAGCCCGCGGCAATGCGCACACAATCGCCCACGTGGATATTGCCCAGCACCTTGGCCCCAGCGCCAATCAGAACGCCACAGCCGATTTTGGGATGCCTGTCCCCGTCTTCCTTTCCTGTCCCGCCCAGGGTCACAGAATGCAGCATAGAGACATTGTCGCCAACAACGGCCGTCTCTCCGATGACGATAGAATGGGCATGGTCGATCATGATCCCTTGGCCAAGACGTGCGCCGGGGTGAATATCGATCCCAAACACTTCAGAGACGCGCATCTGCACGAAGTAAGCGAAATCCCGTTCGCCATTCTGCCAGAGCCAATGGCCAATCCGATAGGCTTGGACCGCTTGAAATCCTTTGAAGAACACAAGCGGTTGCATCAAGCGATGGGTGGCTGGATCACGATCCAAAACTGCCACAAGATCGGCGCGGGCGGCCACAGTAATCTTAGGGTCTGCTGCAAAGGCGCTATCGGCGGCCTCGCGCAAGATTTGCTCTGACATCTCGGAACTCATCAGCTTTTGTGCAAAGCGATAGGCCAGGGCTGCTTCGAGGGATGCGTGGTGGAGGACACAGGCATGGATCAGGCCACCCAGGCGCGGTTCATCGGCCACGGCTTGTTTGGCCTCGTGATTGAGCCTGTCCCAAACGGGATCCATGGTGTAGGGCTGTGAATGCGTTTGCGTCATGGTGCCTCCGCGATGTTCCCCTTTTATCTGGAAGGTTGAAGGGGTGACGTCAACCCGCCCATAAAACTCTAAATCAAGCGTCCCATCACGCTGGCCACATCGGCCATGCGGCAGGAAAAGCCCCATTCGTTGTCGTACCAGGCCAGCACGCGCACCATACGGCCATCGACAACCTTGGTTTGATCGGGTGCAAAAATGGACGACTGTGTGGTGTGGTTGAAATCAATTGAGACTTTGGGTTCTGGATCATAGGCCAGCACCGCCCGCATATGTCCCGCAGCGGCCTCCTCCACAACGGTGTTCACGTCTTCAACCGTGACTGCGCGCGCGGCCTCAAAGGTCAGATCGACAGCGCTCACATTGGGCGTCGGCACACGCAAGGCGGTGCCGTCCAGACGACCTTCAAGCTCTGGCAGGACTTCTTTGAGTGCTTTTGCTGCCCCCGTAGAGGTCGGGATCATGGCCATGGCGGCGGCGCGGGCGCGGTACAGATCTTTGTGGCGGCGGTCCAGTGTGGGTTGATCGCCTGTGTAAGAGTGGATCGTTGTCATGATGCCGCGTTCAATGCCGATGGCTTCATGCAGAACTTTGGCCAGGGGGGCCAGGCAATTTGTGGTGCAAGAGCCATTAGAGACGATATGATGGTGGCCCTCTAGCTCACGGTGATTGACGCCATAAACGATTGTCTTGTCAACAGCTTTGGCAGGCGCAGAAATCAGAACACGTTTCCCCCCGTGCTGCAGGTGCACAGCACTGGCCTCGCCCGAGTTGAACTTGCCGGTACATTCCAAAACCACATCCACCCCTGACCAATCAAGTGTGGTTGGATCATAGCTCGACATCACCTCAATCGGGCCGCGTCCGACATCCAGGGTGTTGTTTTTAATCGTTATGTCGCCACCAAAGCGGCCATGAATACTGTCATATTTCAACAGATGGGCGTTGGTTTCGATTGGACCCGTTGCATTGATTTTCACAACGGCAATGTCATTGCGGCCACTTTCGATCACGTGGGCGAGTGTGCAGCGGCCAATCCGGCCAAATCCATTGATTCCAACTGTAATTGCCATTTTCTTATCCCTGCTGCGCGCTGCTGTGCATAATATAAGAAAACGGCCCCCAGACAAACAGAAAAAAAGACACAAGCAGAGCATTTCGGACTCACGTTTCCCGCCGAGACATGATTTTCGGCGTTACGTCTGTGCCCACAACTGTTAGGCTGTCCAAAAACAGGAGAGTATCATGTCGGGTTTACTTGCGCTTCTGGACGATATTGCAGGCATTGCCAAAATCGCGGCGACGTCGGTGGATGATGTCGTGGGCCAGGCGGCAAAGGCCGGTGCAAAGGCTGCGGGTGCGGTGATCGACGATGCTGCGGTTACGCCTAAATATGTCCAAGGATTTCATCCAGAGCGCGAGCTGCCCATCGTTTGGAAAATTGCGCGCGGCTCGATCTTCAACAAGCTCGTCATCCTTTTGCCGGCCGCCCTTTTGTTGTCGTTATTTGCGCCTTGGGCCATATGGCCGCTGCTCATTCTTGGCGGGGGGTATCTGTGCTTTGAAGGGGCCGAGAAAGTGCTGCATTGGCTAAGGCCGTCGCACACTCACACGGCACAGCAGACAGTGGGGGATCCAGCGCATTTGGAAGAAACCAAAGTCAAAGGCGCGATCAAAACCGATTTCATTCTGTCGGCAGAGATTATGACCATCACGCTCTCTGCACTTGATCCGGCTACATCCGTGGCCTTTAAGGCGGCAGCCCTGGCGGTGGTGGCTGTGGCCATCACAGTGCTTGTCTATGGCGCTGTGGCGCTGATTGTGAAGGCCGATGATATTGGGTTGCGGATGGCAGAAGGGCAGGGCGCTTTGGCTGCAATAGGCCGGGGGATTGTCAAAGGTATGCCGGGTTTTTTGCGTGCTTTGATGATTGTCGGCACGGCGGCGATGCTTTGGGTGGGCGGCAATATCGTCACCCATGCTCTCAAAGAGATGGGCTGGACTGCGCCCTATGACGTTATTCATCACAGTGCCGAAGGGGCGGCACTCGCAGTGAGCCAAGCCCAAGGCTTTGTTGCATGGGCAGTCACGGCAGGTTTGGACGGTATTTTAGGGCTTGTCCTCGGCCTTCTCATTGTGCCTATCGTTGGCTTGTTGTCCAAAGGTCATTGACCTGTAAAGCCATCCGCATACCCACGTGGCCAAAGTGGCGCCGATCAGCTGCGCAATGATAAAGGCGGGCGCATCGCCAGGCGCGATGCCAGAAAACGTGTCTGTCAGCGTTCGGGCAAGGGTAACGGCCGGGTTGGCAAAAGATGTAGATGAGGTGAACCAATAGGCCGCTGTAATATAGAGCCCGACCGTCCACGCCACCGCAGTGGGCCTGACCGCAATGGTTCCCAAGATTGTCGCCACAAGGCCAAAGGTGGCCATGAACTCCCCCAACCATTGGCCTGGACCACTGCGCAGCGTTTGCGATGTTTGCAACAAAGGCAGATCAAACATGCCATGGGCAGCAATAACACCTAAGATCGCTCCGATGATTTGAGCGGCGATGTAACGGCCACAATCGGCGGTCGAGATCTCTTTGCGTAACCGCATCGCCATTGTGACGGCAGGATTGAAATGAGCGCCCGATATGGGCCCGAAGATCGTAATCAAAACCACAAGGATCGCCCCTGTGGGCAGGGTGTTGCCCAAAAGCGCAAGGGCTGTGTTCCCGCCGGCAAGGCGTTCCGCCATGATGCCGGAACCTGCGACAGTGGCCAGCAGAAAAAAGGTGCCCAGCAGTTCAGCCACCAGCCGTCGGGAAAGAGACATAGAAAGCTCCGAATATCGTTCACACATGCGCTCGCTAGCAGGTCCGTCTCGAAGTGAAAAGTCATGTCGATGCGCAATGCCATCATTCAGGGCGTTCCATTTGACATGCTATGTTCAGGACGCATACGCGCGCTTGCGGGGCGTCAAAAGACAGTGTATCGCAGGCTATGAGTTCCTCCTCCTTCTCCTCACATTTGCGTGCGACCCTTTCTTTGGGCCTGCCGCTGATTGGCGCGCATTTGGCGCAGGTCCTGGTGACGATCACGGACACGTTGATGCTGGGCTGGTACAGTGTAGAGGCCTTGGCCGCAGGCGTTTTAGGGTCCTCTTTCTTCTTTATTTTGTTCATCGCAGGCTCCGGGTTTGCTTGGGCATTGGCGGCGCCTGTGGCAGCGGCTTTCGCGCAAGGGGACGCGCGCCAAGTGCGCCGGATCAGCCGAATGGGGCTTTGGATTGGCGCGCTTGTGGCTTTCTTAAGCTATCCCATTTTTTGGCAGTCTGCGTTTCTCTTGAAATTCTTACAGCAACAGCCCGAGATCGCCGATGCCGCGCAAAGTTATCTGAGGATTGTTGGCTTTGGTCTTTTGCCCGCCCTCATTGTGGCCTCACTCCGCTCAACGCTGTCGGGGCTGGAGCGCACGCGGATTGTCTTGCTGGCGACCCTCCTCGGGGCGGCTGTCAACATCGCGCTGAATTGGGTGCTGATCTTTGGCAATCTTGGCGCGCCAGAGCTGGGACTGGAGGGCGCGGCCTTGGCCTCAATCTCGGTGCATCTGGTCATGGCTGTGATCCTGGCCGTTTACAGTACCTATGCGCCTGGGCTGCGCGAGTATGAATTTTTCTCACGGCTTTATAAACCCGATTGGGCGGCTTTTGGGGATCTTTTCCGCCTCGGCTGGCCCATCTCACTGACGCTTTTGGCGGAAGTCGGTCTGTTTTATGCCGCTGCTTTGATGATGGGGGCGTTGGGGAAGATCCCGCTGGCCGCCCATGGGATCGCAATGCAGATCACCTCTGCGACCTTTATGGTGCATGTGGGGCTTTCTGCAGCCGCCACGGTGCGGGTTGGTGCGGCCTATGGACGGCGCAATCTTGCAGAGGTGGCCTTGGCCACGCAGGCCGCACTGCTGTTGTCAGCAGTCTTTGTCGTTGTGACGGTGATTGCCTTTTTGACTGTCCCCTTCCCCTTGATTGGGGCCTTCCTAGGGCCAGACGAGCCCCTTCGGCCCGAGATTTTGACGCTCGGGGTTCTGCTGCTGGCATTTGCGAGCCTGTTTCAACTGTTCGATGCCATGCAAGTGATGACACTAGGCGCTTTACGGGGCCTGCAAGACACAAAATGGCCTATGATCTTTGCTTGGATTGGCTATTGGGGGATTGGTGTGCCGTTGGCCGCCACTTTGACGTTCCAGCTGGATTGGGGACCGCAGGGGGTGTGGCTTGGGCTGTCGATGGGCTTGGCCGTTGCCGGTGTACTTTTGTATGTGCGGCTGCTCAGACTGCTGCGCCGTCCTTTTGCTCCTCTATCGGACGTTGTTTGCGCCTCAAATTCCCAAACATGACAAGGTCTGTTGTTGTGCTTGGATCACTGCGCACAGAGTTTGATGGCCGCTTCTAGGTCAATCGCCCCATCATAGAGCGCGCGCCCAGATATCGCGCCCGCAATCACGCCTGTCTCCCGCAGCGCTTGCAGGTCTGCAAGGCTTGAAACACCGCCCGAGGCGATCACCGGGATCGAGACTGCGCGGGCCAGATCTGCGGTCGCTGCGACATTCGGCCCGCCCATAGCGCCATCGCGGTCAATATCAGTGTAGATGAGCGCGGCCACGCCTGCGTTCTCAAAAGATCGGGCCAGATCAACGGCTTTGACATCTGTCTCCGTGGCCCAGCCGCGCGTGGCGACATGGCCTGCGCGGGCATCGATGCCAACAGCGATTTGCCCAGGAAAGTTCTGGGTCGCTTCATGCACCAAATCGGGGTTTTCAACAGCAACCGTCCCCAGGATAACCCGGGCAACACCTTTTGATAGCCATGTTTCGATGGTGTGCATGTCGCGGATGCCGCCCCCCAGTTGCACGGGGATGGACACAGCCTGCAAGATATCTTCGACGGCTTTGCCATTCACAGGCTCTCCGACAAAGGCACCGTTGAGATCAACGATATGCAACCATCGTGCCCCCGCTGTCACAAAAGATGCGGCTTGCGCGACTGGGTTTTCGTTGAACACTTTTGCACTGTCCATTGCGCCATGCAAAAGGCGCACGGCCTGACCATCTTTAAGGTCAATAGCGGGGTAGATCATCATGGCTCAGGCCCGATGTGTGGCTTTGGCCAGATCGGCGACATAGGCCAAAACATCCTTGATCCCATCGCCACGTCCAATCCGTTCCACAATGGCAGAGCCCACAACCGCCCCATCCGCGACTTTGGCGATGGCTTCTGCGGTATCGGGCGTTTTGATGCCAAAGCCGACAACCACGGGCAAATCAGTCACCGCTTTGATCCGCGCCACATCGGGCGCCACCTCACCTGCCTCAGCCGCCCGCGCGCCGGTGATCCCAGTGATTGAGACGTAGTACACAAAACCGCTGGTGTTTTGTAAAACCGTCGGCAGGCGTGCCTCATCCGTTGTGGGGGTGGCCAGACGGATAAAATTCAGCCCAGCGGTCTGCGCGGGAAGACACAATTCGTCGTCTTCTTCCGGCGGCAGATCGACCACGATAAGCCCGTCAACGCCGACCTCTTTGGCCTGTCGCAAAAAGCTGTCAACACCGCGATTGTAGATCGGATTGTAGTAGCCCATCATCACCACGGGTGTCTCGTTATCTTGCCGCCTGAGCGCGCGCACGATGTCGAGAGTTTTGTCCAAAGTCTGCCCATTCGCCAAGGCGCGTTGCCCGGCCAGCTGGATCGTGGGGCCATCGGCCATCGGGTCGGTAAACGGCAATCCCAGTTCAATGATATCAACACCTGCCCCGGGAAGGCCTAACACCAGATTCCGAGAGGTCTCATAATCCGGATCACCGGCCATGACATAAGCCACAAAGGCTTTTTGGCCCTCTGCACTGAGTTTCATAAATCGCGCGTCAATCCGTGTCATCGGCAGCCTCTGAGATGTTTATGGGGATGTGACGGAACTGGCAGCGAATGGCAAGAGCCACCAGAGCGTTGCAGTTCCTGGCCCAGCCGATTATGTGCCTGCCAAGACAGATAAGGAGATCAGGCAGATGGGGTTCAAGATGGGCATTGTTGGGTTGCCGAATGTGGGCAAATCCACGCTCTTTAACGCGTTGACCAAAACCGCCGCGGCGCAAGCGGCGAATTTTCCCTTCTGCACGATTGAACCCAATGTCGGGGAGGTCTCGGTTCCCGATGCACGGCTTGACACGCTGGCCAAGTTGGCCGCATCGGCCAATGTCATTCCGGCACGAATGGCGTTTGTCGATATCGCGGGGTTGGTGAAAGGCGCGTCCAAGGGCGAAGGCTTGGGCAACCAGTTCCTTGCCAACATCCGGGAAACGGATGCCATTGCCCATGTCCTGCGCTGCTTTGAGGATGGGGACATTACCCATGTGGAGGGCCGAGTCGATCCTTTGGCCGATGCAGAAGTGATCGAGACGGAGTTGATGCTCGCCGATATGGAGTCCATCGAAAAACGGCTTCAGGGCCTCAGCCGCAAAGTCCGGGGGGGCGATAAGGACGCCATCCAACAAGAGCGTTTGTTGAAAGCGGCATTATGCGCGCTTGAGGCTGGCAAACCCGCCCGCACCGTAGAGGTGGAGGCCGATGATGAGAAAGCCTGGAGCGCGCTGCAACTGATCACCACCAAACCGGTGCTTTATGTCTGCAATGTCGATGAAGGCTCTGCCGCCACCGGCAATGCGTTTTCCCAAGCGGTGGCAGAAATGGCCGCGACGCAGGGGGCGGCGCATGTGATCATTTCCGCCGCCATTGAAGAGCAAATCGCCCAACTCGACGCGGAGGAGGCCGCAGAGTTTTTGGCAGACCTTGGACTGGAAGAAGCGGGCCTCGACCGTCTGATTCGTGCGGGGTATAGCCTATTGAGGCTTGAGACCTATTTCACCGTTGGCCCGAAGGAGGCACGGGCCTGGACGATCCGCAAAGGCACGCTCGCCCCCCAAGCCGCAGGGGTGATCCACGGGGATTTTGAACGCGGGTTCATCAGGGCGGAAACCATTGCCTATGAAGATTTCGTCACCGCAGGTTCTGAACAGGCCGCAAAGGAAGCCGGGAAAATGCGCGCCGAGGGCAAGGGCTATATTGTGCAAGACGGTGACGTGCTGCACTTTCTGTTTAACACGTAGGGAATAAACAATAAAATTATCTTTTATGATCTACACAGAGTCAAATGAGTTTTGAATCTACTGCCCAAGGATTTAGCCTTATTAAGGCAATCTGTTACAATTAATTGTTATCTTAAGAAGAATTAATCCAGAGTTTGTCGCAATGCAAACATATTTTTGTCACAAACACAGTTTAATTTTTACATGAATAAATCAAAATTTTACATGAATAAATCAAATGGTGTAATCATGAAACGAGACTTTTTTTTATCAGAAGTTGGTGCAACTTCAATAGATTTCGCCGTTCTGACAGCGGCCATTATCGGGTTGGCTGTAGCGGTGTTCACGCCTATTCAAAATGGCGCATCTGCGCTTGCATTCAATATAAGTGTAAGTTTGGACGAAGTCATTACGACTGATTCCGAATATTTTGGAGAATGGGTAGAATGGTGGAAAGATGATTGGGGAACAGTTGATGATTATGATGAGGTCGCTGAATATTTAGAAAGTTTGACTTACGATCAAATAGCAGACTATTTATCTGACAATGAAGCAACTAATGAACAAAACGCCCAGAATATTGAAGCCAGCTATGAATTTTTAGCAGAAAACCCTAATCCAACAGAAGGTGAAGCACAAGATTTCATCACGGACACGTATTCTACTGATCCGGATGATGAATATTATGACGATTGGGTAATTGATATGATTTATTACGTGGATTCAAACGGTGAAAAAGACAATGAAATATATACGGGTGCAGACGCTGTTAACGAAAGAATTGATTATTATGAAATGCAAATGGCTCAATATGATATGTATCAGCAAGAACTTGAATCACGCCAACAATAATAATTAAATGCAAATGAACCTTGGCCCAGAGCGCGCAATGCGAGACACGTAAAATGCGCGTCTGGGACAAAGGCTATAATGTGCAAGACGGTGATGTGCTGCACTTTCTGTTTAACATCCGGGTGAAAAACCAAAAGGTTGGAATATTTTGTTGTGCGCGGCGGTTGGTCGCCTTTTAACCTGTATATTTGTTATATTTTGGTCAATCTGGCATCAATCATGCCGATTGTTATCCTTCTAGGGTCAGAGTTTATAGCCGAAGCATAATGTGTGCAGCCACATCACCTTCGCACTCTTCGCATTTGCCAACCAATACAGATCGGATATGTTCACTGCTTTGTTTTGTGGAGATATCAAGCCTGCTGTATCCCGGAAATTAATGAATTTTGAACATAATTTCACAACAATAAATTCGTGATTCGACATAACAACGACCCTTTATGTTGAATAAGTTCAGTAGAAATTTTTGCTTAGAATTTAAAGCTGGGAAATGTAACCGTGAGACATTTTTTCTTATCAGAGATCGGTGCGACTTCAACAGATTTTGCCGTTATTACAGCAGGCATTATCGGTTTGGGTGTAGTGGTATTCACACCTATTCAAAACGGAACGTCTGAGCTTGCATTCGATATCAGTGCAAGTTTGGAGGGAAATATAGATAAACCTCTTTCCGATTATTTTGAAGAATGGGTAGAATGGTACAATGGAATTTATGGTCGTTTCGAACAATCTTATGAAAATACTCTTAAAAATATTCAAGGACTGTCAAACGATGAATTAGGGGATTTTTTATCGTCATATGGCCCAGAATTTGAAGGATATCCCGAGCTAATCGAGCAAAGTAATACCTACCTAGATACCAATCCCGACCCAACACTCGCGGAAGCACAGGCTTTTCTTGACACAATTGATCAAAGTGTCTCAACAAGGGATGGTGAGGTCGAAGATTTAATTAATGATACGTCGAATATAGTGGACACACCAGCAGACGCGATAAACGAAAATATTGATTATTTAGAAATGCAATACGCAAAGTATAACATGTATCTGGAAGAGGCCGAAAAACGCGGGCTGTGACGCGATAACGATGCAAATGTGACAAAGGCATGAAATATTTGGTTGTATCGATAAAGTCACGTTTATTTAGACCTGATAGTCTAGATCTAGATCGTCTTTACCGTTGCGAAAAATCAGGTTGTTGCAACCGTTCTGCCAAAGCGCGTCGGTTCTCCAGGCTCATCGTTTCCAAATAGTCAAGTAGCACAGTTTGACCATGCGTGACGAACCCATCGATCTTTTCTTTTTGTGTTGCCAAAAGTGCCGCCATCGCCGCGCGGTCGAAAGGCTCAGCAGACAGAATTTCAGACATCTCGACCACGACCCCCAGCATGTCACGTCGAAACGCGATCATGCCCCGCCGATCATCGCGCAAGCGTTGTGCGATGGCCTTGCGATCATCTTCGGTTAGGGCACGCCCCAGAGGGGTCATGTTGCGAAACTCCCGGTCCAGCCGGGCATCGCCTTTGGGCGGTTTGCGGTTGGTCGTGTCGGGGTATGTGGTGTGGATCGCCAGGCTGATGGCAGCCCCGGCAATCAACACATTCACTCCCAAAGAGCCCGCAAGTAGAAGCTTCATCCACAAGGGCGCATGGTTGGCAGAGGTCTGAGCAGGTGTGTTTTGCGGGTTTTCGGACATCGCTTAAATCCCTATCTCGAAACCAAGCTGCGCCGAAAAGGCGGTCTCAAAAAGGTAGTTCGCCTCACTGAAGTCTGTCCCTTGGCTTTCAGCTGTGACCATCACCGTGTTGGAAAAATCCTGGAGCCAGTTTGGATTGACAAGGCCGATCCAAACCCCGGTAAGCATGGCCACACCAAGCCCTGAAAGCCCGCGCCAGCCGCCCAGCGCCGCTTTGACCTCGGAAAACCAATGAAAGGGGGGCGGGGCAACCATTGCCCCAGATGTCACGGGCGTGGTGAAATCGCCCGACTGGATTTTATCGGCCTCATGCAAGATACGCGCGGCCAATGTCGGGGGCAGCGGGCGTGTGTGCTCTTGCTGGGCTGATGCGAAAAAGGCATCTAACGGGGCGTTTTCTTCTTTACGGTCAGACATAGCCCAACTCCTTCTTTTTGGGGGCCAGTGCCGCCGTCAAGGCGCGCTTCCCCCTAGCAGTGAGGCTTTCGACGGCCTCAACGGTAATCTCCATATGCGCGGCGATGTCAGGATTACGCCACCCTTCGATGTGCCTGAGGATCACCGCCAGACGTTGCCGCTCTGGCAGCAGGGCCAAAGCTTGATCCAAAGCCGACAGGCGTATGGCATGTTGCAAGCGATCTTCCGCGCCGGGCGCAGGGTCAACGGGATCGGGGGCCGCATCGAGATCTGTTGTTGTGCGGCGCGCTTTGCGGTGGCGGTCGATACACAGACGACTGGCCACACGGATAGCCCAGGTGGTTGGTTGTGCTGCACCATCGCGCTCCCACGTGATTGCCGCTTTCCACAGGCGCAGCATCACCTCTTGCGTGATATCCTCGGCCTCGGCCCGATCGCCGCCCAACAGGCGCGCGCTAAACGCCAGGATGCGCGGGGCGATGCGCTCCGTCAAAACTTTTGCCGCCTGCGGATGACCTTGGGCATAGAGGTGCATTAAATCGCCCTCTGGGAGCTTCTCAATACCGTGTGAAAGGGGATTGTTTGGCGTATCCTGCACACGCATACCTCGGGTTTGTGTCTTTTGCCAAACAATACGCTCGCAACCAAGATTATACCAGATCTCGAAGCCATGTACACCATAGCTTCGAGATGTGATCTGAGATGGAACGCTTGTCATATCCGCGCTCCTGGGTGGCATCAGTTGTTTCCGCGTAATGCACCCGCCCGTGGTGGTTTTGGACGGTTTGCGACAGCTTGGTTATATTCGTCTTGAGAGATTTGACCATCGCCATTGGTGTCGAGTCTGGCAATGATGTCATCTGGACTACGGTCACGATTGGCCACCAATGTCTCAAATTCTTCTTGGCTTAATGACCCATCGCCATCGGTATCAGCGTTGTTGAAAACTTGTTCGACACGGCCTTGAGCGCGTGAATTGGCTTCGGCCTTCAATTCTTCTTCACTGATCATACCATCACCATCGGTATCGAGTTCATTGAAGCGTATCTCTTGCTGCGCCATGAGTTCATCGCGTGTCACCATGCCATTTCCATCAGAGTCCAACTCCGAAAATGATACAGGCGATTGGTGACCACCGGCAGAGGCCGCCACAGTGCCCATCAGCATAAGGCCACCGGCCAAAGCGAGGATACTTGTTGCAAGGGATTTGTGATGTTTCATCATTGTGATCTCTCCTGATTGGATGTTCTGCCACAGGTGATTTTGCCTGCGATCTGACCCTTTCACGTTTCAGGTTTTGATTTCCGTCGGAAAAGATCAAAAAATCTGAGCACCCTCTTGCACAATGGCCTGCAAGACTTGCAGAACGCGTGTGTCCGCCTTTATTGAAAAAGTATGGATAAAAATTTTGAGACAACGATTGATCCGGATCGTCCTCTGCGGCGCTCTTTATGGCGGGGGTGGCGACGGCGTTGCCCCGCCTGTGGTGCGGGTCACATGATGCAGGGATATTTGAAGGTGCAAGATATATGCGGGACTTGTGGCGCGGCGCTCCACCACCACCGCTCTGACGATGGTCCCGCATGGCTGACGATCCTGATTGTGGGGCATGTCATCGGACCGGGCATGCTGATGACATTTACGGCGTTTCAACCTCCGCCCTGGGTGATGGCGAGCGTATTTTCCAGTCTAGCCATTGGTCTGACGTTTTATCTGTTGCCAAGGCTCAAAGGGGCTTTTGTCGCCTTTCAATGGGCGCACCGCCTGCATGGCTTTGGCACAGAAAATCCCAGGTATGGACAGGCTGACAGACATTCGTGATGCGGCAACGGTTATCGTTGTGCGGCATGTCAAGGCGGGGCCAGCTGTCCTTTTGGGACAACGCAGCGCGACTGCGGCTTTCATGCCGTCAAAATATGTCTTTCCCGGTGGGGCAATCGATGCCGAAGATGCACAGGTGCCGTTAAGCTCTCCACTGTCATCAGAGGACACACGACGCCTTCGGCATGCGGCCACGTGCGCCCCAAAGCCCTTTGCCGTTGCGGCCATTCGTGAACTGTGGGAGGAAACAGGCCTGTGCTTAGGCATAACAGGCACGCCCCCAGGATGGAAAGGGTGGCCCAAAGGGGCGGGTTTGAATGCCGCGCCCCTTCGGTTTATGTTCCGGGCCATCACACCACCGGGGCGCTCCCGCCGCTTTGATGCCAGATTTTTCATGGTCAATGCGGATGACCTTGCCTGTGACCTTGATGATTTCTCCCAGGCGGGGAGTGAGTTGTCCAACCTGGCTTGGGTGCCGCTATCCCAGATACACGCCGTGGATTTACCACATGTCACAACACTGGCCCTTGCCGAACTTGGCGCGCATTTGCGCGGGCAACAAAGACCCGGTGTGCCGTTTTGGGATCATCGCGGGACGCGCGTCCGTGTCAGGTATCTTGCGTGATGTGCTGCACGAGATTGTCCTGCGCAATGGACACCGTTTTCAAAACTGCATAAATGTTTTGCCCGGGCGCAAGCCCAAGCGCTTGGGCCGAGCGTTTTGTGATGCGCGCCAAAAGCGGCACACCGCCTGCGACCAGGCGCACCATCACACCCATATGCGGACCACTATGCAGGGTCTCTATGGTGACGGGGAGGATATTCAGTGCACTCAAACCTTTTGGGCGCGTGACAGATAAAATCACATCCTGCGCCATGATCCGCAATCGGACCGGCCGCCCAAGCGGGAAGCCGGGATCGGGCACAGTGATCGGACCGGCCGGTGTGGAGACGCTCATCAGGCCCTGATCGCGTGCTTGTGTCTGGCCCGGTAAAATCGCCCCGGCCAAGCGGGGCCCCAGGTCTTGCGCGGCCTGCGGATCAGACAGAACCTTCGCAACCGGCCCGAACTGTTTGATCTGACCGTCCCGCAGGATCATCAATGTGGTGCCCAGACGCAAGACCTCCTCTATCGCATGGGTGACATAGAGCATGGGGATACCCCCATGATCGCGCAGACGTTCCAAATACGGTAAAATCTCCGCTTTCAAACTGTGATCGAGCGCGGCCAAGGGCTCATCAAGGATCAAAAGATCAGGGGTTCGCAGTAGGGCGCGCCCAAGGGCCACGCGCGCGGCCTCTCCCCCCGATAGCAATCCGGGACGGCGAGACAGGAGGGCTGTGATGTCAAGCATCTTGGCAATGGCCGCGATCTCTGTTCCATGGGGGGCACCGTAGCGCAGGTTCGCGGCAACGCTCAGATGCGGAAACAGCCGTGGTTCTTGAAAGACATAACCAATGCGGCGTTTATGCGCCGGAAGATTGAGGCCGCTTGACGTGTCAAGAAGGACGCGCGATCCAAGGCGGATATGCCCCTCGACGCCGGCAATAAGCCCGGCGATCGCTTTGACCAAAGAGGATTTTCCAGCGCCAGAGGGACCGAAAACCATCGTCGCCCCCGAAGGACTTGCCGCCGTCACGTCCAGAACAAATCGGTCAAGCGGCAGTCGCAGATCGATCTCAAGCATGTCGTACCCCGATCTTTGCGGCGACATACCGGCTGAGGATCTCCGATAAGACCACAGCCAGCACGGCGATGGTTGTGCTCAGCGCGACCAAGACCCAAACGCTGCTTTCCTCTCCGGGGATTTGCAGCGCTGTGTAAATGGCAGACGGCAATGTGCGGGTTTCGCCTGGGATATTGCCCACGAAGGTAATTGTTGCGCCAAACTCGCCTAGGGCTTTTGCAAACCCCATCACCGCGCCTGTCAGCACCCCAGGGGCGCTGAGCGGTAAGGTGACCGTTACAAAGACGCGCCAAGGCCCCGCACCGAGCGTTTTTGCGGCTTCTTCCAGTTTTGGATCGACCGCTTCAAAAGCCATCCGAATGGCGCGCACGATCAGTGGAAATCCCATGATCCCAGCGGCCAAAGCGGCCCCGGTCCATTGAAACGCGAAAGTGATCCCCAGCGTTGCCAAAGGCGCGCCCAAAACGCCTTTTGCGCCAAACACGATCAACAGGAAGTATCCTGTGACGACCGGCGGCAACACCAAGGGCAGCAAGACGACAAGGTTCAAAAGGCTGCGTCCGGGGAATGTCCACCGTGCCAAAGCATAGGCCACAAACACAGCGATGGGCAGTGTCACCACGGTTGCAACCCCTGCAACCTTGAGCGACAGCCAAAGCACGCCAAAGGTTTCAGGCGGCACGGTCATGGCTGTCTGTCACGCGGGGGGTGAAAGCCATGGCGTTTTAAGACCGATTGGCCTTGAGGGCTCAGCAGAAAAGCAATGAAGACCCCAGCCTGATCGGAGGCACCGTTTATGGGCGCAGCGGGATAAGCGATAGGACCAACAGAGTCCGGCAGCGGCAAATCCGCGAGTTTTGTCAGACCAGGTGCTGCCTGCAGGTCAGAGGCATAGATCACCGCCAGCATCACTTCCTCGCGCAGTGCAAACGCAAGCGCGCCGCGCACGCTTTGTGTCAGCACCTTGCGCTCATCAAGGGTCTCCCAAAGTCCAAGTCCGCGCAAGGCGGCCTCCCCATAGCGCCCGGCGGGTACAAACCGCGGGTCGCCCAAGGCGATGCGCCCTGTCTCCCCAAGCCGTATGGCCAAAGCCTTTGGGGTAAGTGCAAGCGGTGTGGGATCTGCGGACACCAGCACCAGGCCATTGCTGGCGATCACGCGTGGATCACGCACCAGGTCTCGCCCCACAAGCCACTGCATCCAGTCATCATTTGCTAAGATCACCACATCTGCGGGGGCACCGGCCTCAATCTGACGCGCAAGCGTGCCAGAAGCGGCATAGGTCAGTTGCACATCACCGCAACACTCGGTGTCCACAACAGCCTCCAGGACACCACTCAGACTGGCCGCTGCAAAAACCCGCAGCCTCGTCTCAGCCCAGAGGGACATGGGAAAAACAACAACAAAAACCTGCAACAAACCCCAAACCCAGGCTTTGACGCGCATCAACTAACCTTGCGCTGCGGGATGAAGGGCAAAGGGGCTACGGGTATATTGTCTTCCAGGAGCGCCTGTGCCTCGGAAACCTCAGCCTCCCCCCAAATGGGGCGATACGTCTCATCGCCTTCATGCATGGCCCGCACTTCGGTGGCGAAGTTTGTGCCCACGTAGTCAGCATTTTCTTCAACCTGCCGACGTAACTCTTGCAAGGCGTTTTGGTCCTGAGATGCAGCCTGGGACAGGGGGGCAGGGGCCGTCATCACTTGCGGCGACATCATGGCCTTTGAAACATCTTGCGCGCCGCATATTTCGCATTGGATCATTTTCTTTTCTGCCAATGTGTCATAGGCTTCAGCCGACTGAAACCAGCTGTCATAGCTGTGACCATTGGTACAAGAAAGGGTATAGCGGATCATCTTGCGCTCGATTGCCTCATATTTCTCTTTTAAATAATCTGTCACACAGAAGATGCAAATACATTAACAGAGTGCGTAAGTCGACCTAGATGCAAGGTGAGGTCACACCGACCTTCCTATGCAATAACCCCACGGGCAACATTTTGACACGCTTTATCGGATCGGAAATCTATCGCGACTCAAGCTATGGTGCTTGGCACCCGTTGCGCATTCCGCGCGTGAGCACGGTGATGGATTTGTCCCGCGCGCTGGGCTGGTTGCCGCCAGAGACGTATCTGCCGTCACCGCGTGCCAAGGCAGATGCGCTGAAGATTTGGCATACGCAAGCTTATCTGGAGGCGCTTCAAGATGCAGAGGTCCAACAATCCGTGACCGCAGAGGTTCGCAAGCGCCACGGTCTTGGGACAACAGCCAATCCGATATATGCAGAGATGTGGCGGCGTCCGGCCACGGCGGCCGGGGCTTCTTTGCTGGCCGGGGAATTGTTGCGGGCGGGCGGGCGCATTTATCATCCCGGCGGCGGTACGCATCACGGGATGCCGGATCGCGCCAATGGATTTTGCTACCTCAATGATCCCGTCTTGGCGATCCTGTCGCTGCGGCGCAACGGTGTGCGGCGTATTGCCTATGTCGATATTGATGCGCACCATCCCGATGGTGTCGAACATGCTTTCAACGCAGACCCTGACGTGCTTATGATTTCTGTGCACGAGGAAAAGCGCTGGCCTTTCACAGGGGCACTCACCCAACGTGGCCTCGGTCAAACCTATAATCTGCCGGTGCCAAGGGGCTTTAATGACACGGAATTTCACCATGTCCAAGAGCGTTTGATTGTCCCCTTGATTGAGAAATTTGATCCTGATGCGCTTGTGGTGCAATGTGGGGCCGATGCGGTCGAAGAGGATCCGCTGTCTAGGCTTGCCCTGTCCAACAACGCCCATTGGAGCCTGGTCTATACGCTGCGTGATGCGACGCCGCGCCTGTTGGTGCTGGGGGGCGGGGGATATAACCCTTGGTCCGTAGGGCGGCTCTGGACAGGGGTATGGGGGATCTTGTCAGGCCAAGACATTCCAGATCACTTGCCTTATGCGGCAGAGGGTGTCTTGACCGCTTTGCGCTGGGACACACCGACGCGTCAGAAAAGCCCTGCGCCCCATTGGCTCAGCACTCTGCGCGACCCGCCGCGGCCTGGGCCTCTGCGCTCAGAGGTGGTTGAGCGCGTGTCCTGGTTGATGGGCTAAAGCCTACCTCTGTTTCATACGTTCATTCTGTTGAAAGGGTGCATTTGTCAAATGCTACTAAAGCTGCTTTGAGGGCTTCAGCATCTTCGCGTTCAAATACTTCAATACAAATGTCTTTATCAGTGACAGCGTAAAAATGGGGAAATTCAGTTCGGAGCCAGAAATCTTGACCAGAATTTATTTTTGCATGAATCGTCATTGATCGGCTTTTGCTCCTTACTGGAGTTGCATATAAATTTCTGCGCGATAGTATCCCAAAGATTTGAAGTTATCTTCCGTGCGAAACCATATTTCGAAAAAGAGTATCACTGCCGCCATGAGCAAAAAGCCAGCTGCCATAACGATGGGAACAAGAAATTTATCTTTAAGGTACAGATAAGTTAGTAAATTCTTACCACTTAAAAACCGTTCAAGCATCCAGTATCCCTGAGGTCTAAGAAGAAAATCATGTTTTATATATAGGACTTACGGGCCACAAATACAATTTCTCGGGCCACGCGCCCTCGTTCGACGGGATCAGCGCCCCTAATGCGCGAATAAAGCGCATCGCGCAGCCCGTCACCCGGATAGTTGACCGACAGAACCGTGAGTGAGATCATAATCCCCGGTCAGATCACCCGTTCGGGGTAAAGCACCATCCGATCCACACTGTCGTTCGATCACCGGCCCCAAGTGGGCAAATCGGTTAAACGGCACCAAGCGATTTTTGAGAACCCTCAGCACCCCTACACCAAGCAACTGCTCTCTGCCGTGCGGGTGGCCCACCCACGCCAGAAAACGATTGGACAAGAGTTACAGTTCCGTCCTATTCCGTCACTGCTTTTTCCGCTCGATTATAAACAAATCCCATCAACCTACAGGGAGGTTTCTGCCCACCATTGTGTTCTATTGGATGATTGGGCGGATTTGATGTATCGGCATCAGGTCAAGCATAAGGTATAGAACATATGCCAAATTCCAGCAGGACTACGCAGAGTTATTTTCTGATCGGAACAGAGAAAATAACTCCGCATACGGCAAGTAGCGCAGCATCGTGCCCCGTTGAATGGTTTGTGCCGCGTCCGGCAATTCAACCAGCCCGTCCGACCACGACAGTCCCGAAATACGGCCCGATCCTTCGGAGCCAAACACCTCAAGCTGTCCATCCCGCACTCTGGCCCGCAGGTATTCGCGGCGGCCCGCTTTCTTTTGCTTGTCGAAGGCGGCAGGAAGCGTGTAGCCTCGCGGTTCTTGCCACCCTGCCCCCGCCAAGAGCGACAGTGCGGGGCGGGCAAAGATCAGTGCTGTGACAAAGGCTGCGACAGGATTGCCGGGCAGGGTGAATAAAGGGCATCCTTGCCACAGTCCCATGCCCAGGGGCCGCCCGGGTTTGATCGCAATGCGCCAAAGCGCATGATGCCCGTGTGCTTGCAACAGCGCTGACAGGTGGTCCTCATCCCCGGTTGAGGCCCCGCCGGAGGTAAGGATCGCATCACATCTCTGACAAGCGTCATCGAGATGCACACGTAGGCTGTCTTTGTCATCGGATGCGTGACCAAGAGGAATAGGGTCCATATGCCAGCCCGTGATCAGGGCGCGCAGCATGGGACCATTGGCGTCTGGGATTTGATCGTACCGTTCGACCTGGTCATGGGGCACGACCTCATCCCCGGTTGACAACACACCAACTTTAAGCCGTTTGCGGACGGTGAGTTTGGCGTGCCCGGTCGCGGCCAGAAGTGCCAAGTCTTGGGCGCGTAGGATATGGCCTGCGGGGAAAAGATGGTCTTGCTCTTGACAATCTTCCCCGGCTTGGCGGGTGTTTGCCCCGTGTTTCAACGGACCTTGAAACGCGATCTGCGCGCCATCTGTGGAGGTGTCTTCCGCAAGCACAATCGTATCCATGCCTTTGGGCAGACTGGCACCTGTCAAAATCCGCAAAGCCTGGCCGGGGGGCAGGGCGCCCGCAAAGGGCTGGCCCGCTGCCGCGCGCCCCTGTGCAAGTGGCAGGCGATGCGGGCTTTGTCCCAGGCTTTGATATGCGAACCCATATCCGTCTACCGCGGCATTCGCCAAAGGGGGATGGGCGCGCAGCGCTGCAAGCGGTGTGGCAAGGATACGCCCAAGGCCCGTATCCAGGGGGATGGTCTCTATATCCGCAATGACATGTAAGTGGCGACGTAAATGCGACAGGGCAACATCGACCGGGGTCCAATCGACCCCACTGGGCAGAGCAAAGCAATCATTGGACAGCGGCGGTGGTTTGAGCGTCATAGGCGGAATGCCTCTGTGATAAAATCTGCAATCGCTTCTGTATCGTTCAAAGGCAACACGGGGCACGCCACATCTAGGCTGCTGTCTGTGGCAACAGCTTGGATTGTGGGATCACGCAGCGCAAGCGGGGGCTGTTGCACCCCTGTGTGGTAGCTTTCAATCCGAAAATGCTGCCCCCCTTTCCAGCCCTCCGCGATGATAAGATCCACGGGGCCAAGCCGTTGGGCGAGTGTCTCCAGCGGTTCTGGCTTGGATAGTTCTGTCATCAAGGTTAATCGCGTGTCGGAGGCGAGCATGACTTGTGTCGCACCTGCCGCGCGATGGCGGGCGGTGTCGGTGCCTTGTGGGTCAAGATCGACGCCGTGATGAGTGTGTTTGAGGGTCGCCATGCGCACTCCCCTTGCTGTGAAATGTGCCACAAGCCGTTCGACAAGCCCGGTTTTGCCGCTGTTTTTCCAGCCAATAATCCCCACAAGGTTCATAACAGCGCCTCTGCCCTTGCAAGATCGTCCGGGGTGTTGATGTTGAAAAATGGATCCCCTGCCTTAAAGGGGAAAACCGCAAAGCCTGGCTGATGTCGGTCCGTCCACTGCAGGATCTTTCTGACACCGTCGCCCAGTGCCGCGCGCAGATCCCCCGCCAAAGAGACCGGCCACAGCCCAAAGGTGGGATGGGGCCAAATCACTTGTGAATCCTGAGTGGCCGCCAGGGCCAGCCCGCTTGCCCCCTGGGCGGTTTTAAGCTTTTCCACAAGATCATGGGGAAAAAACGGCGTATCGACGGCCACAGTCACGATGTCTTTATGTCCAAGTGATACCGCCTGCTCGAGACCTGCCAAAATGCCCGCCAAAGGTCCAAGATGTCCAGGAAGGCTGTCAGGGATGATCGGCAAGCCTACGTCTTGAAAGCGCGCCAGATCGCCGTTTGCGTTAAGGCAGATCGCCGCGACCTGTGGGGCCAATCGCTGTATCACACGTTCAAACAGGCTTTGCCCGCCGAGCATCAGCCGCCCCTTGTCGCCCCCACCCATGCGCCGCGCTTGCCCGCCAGCAAGGATCACCCCCAGGCTCATGGATTGTCTTCCCAAACCAGTCGCTGTTCGCCGCTCATGCACAAAAACCGCTGTCCGCGCAGGCGCCCCACAAGCGTCAGACCCACTTGGCGCGCGAGTTCCACGCCCCAGGCGGTAAAGCCAGAGCGTGACACAAGCGCCGGTATCCCCATCTGGGCGCATTTGATCACCATCTCAGAGGTTAAGCGCCCTGTTGTATAGAGCAGTTTATCGTTACCCGTGACATGCTCCATCCGCATCCAGCCTGCGATTTTGTCCACGGCATTGTGACGCCCCACATCTTCCATATAGACCAGAGGCTCAGCCCCTTGGCACAGCACGGTCCCATGGATCGCGCCGGCACTTAGATATAGGGATGGCAGGGTGTTGATCTGTTTTGCCAGCGCGTAAAGGTCCGCCACGGCCACTTTGGTTTGGGGCAGGTGCACCTTGGCCAACCCTTCCATCATATCCCCAAAAACAGTTCCTAATGCACAGCCGCTTGTACGGGTGGCGCGGGCCAGCTTGGCCTCATGGTCTGTTTCTTGTGCGGTGCGCACAACCACAACATCCAGCTCGGCATCGTAATCAACCGCCGTGATCACATCGCTGGCTTTCAAAAGTCCCTGGTTGGTCAAAAACCCCACTGCGAGATATGCGGGGTAATCCCCGATCGTCATCGCGGTCAGGATTTCGCGCGCATTGAGATAGATCGTCAAAGGACGTTCTTCGATCACTGTCAGCGCGACCTCTGCACCGGTGTGGTCGATCCCTGACAGGCTGCGTGATAGGTTTGGCGCATCGGGGGAAGGGGCGATGATCATGCGCAAGTTCTCTTGTTTCTGTGCAAGGGTACACGTAAGCCATAGGATAAATCTAGGGGGTGCGGATGTCTGTAGCTAAAGAAAAGAGAGCCGCCTTTTGGCGGGGGACACGCGATGGGGTGCCGTTTTTGTTGGTCGTCGTGCCTTTCGCGGTTCTGTTTGGCGTTGTGGGCACAGAAGCCGGTCTGCCCTTGGCACAAGTGATGGGGTTTTCGATTCTCGTGATTGCAGGGGCCGCGCAATTCACAGCAGTCCAGCTTATGGTCGATCACACACCAGCGATTATCGTCATTGTCTCGGCCCTTGCGGTGAACCTGCGCATGGCAATGTATTCTGCGGCTCTTACGCCCCATCTGGGTACGGCCAAACTGTGGCAGCGGGCATTGGTGGCCTATCTTTGTGTCGATCAAAGCTATGCCTGTTCCCATGCGGAGTATGAGCGGCGCCCTGATTTGCCGCTGCTTGCGAAGTTGGCTTATTTTGTGGGCACGATATGGATTATTGCGCCAAGCTGGTATGTCTGTACGTTTCTTGGCGCCCTTTTAGGTGAAACAATCCCCGAGGCTTGGGCGCTCGACTTTGCTGTCCCGATTTGCTTTCTGGCCCTCATTGGCCCGGCCTTGCGCACGCTGGCCCATGTGAGTGCGGCGATGGCATCCGTGGTCGGCAGCCTTTGTTTGATCTGGGTGCCCTATAACCTGGGGCTGATCTTGGCGGCTGTGATTGCCATGATGATCGGGGCAGAGGTCGAGCGCCGCATGGAGCAAAGCCGTTGAACAGCCTACAGTATTCTGATCTGACAATTTGGGTGATTATCTTCGTCCTGGGTTTGGGGACGTTTCTCCTGCGCTTCAGTTTTCTAGGGCTTATCGGTCGGCGGGGGTTCCCAGAGTGGGTTTTGCGCCACTTGCGCTACACCGCCGTGGCGGTTCTGCCTGGGCTGGTGGCGCCTTTGGTGATTTGGCCCGATGCGACCCAAGGCGCGCTTGACATCCCCCGGCTGGCCGCTGCAAGTGCCACAGTTCTGGTGGGCGCGCTCACCCGAAATGCTATTGCTGCGATTTTTGCGGGCGCGGGAACGCTTTACAGTCTGCTGTGGCTTTTCGGCTAAGATCGGGTTTGCGAAACGCACGCATGTGTGGCATGTTTCCAAGAATAAAACAAAGGATATTTAATGCTACGATTGTATCTATGTCTGGGACTTATTTTAAGCCCAAGTTTGAGTTTCGCCAGCCAGATTGAGCGCGCTTGTCTTCGTGCAGATCGTCCCAGCGCCACGGTGTCGCTGTGTGGATGCATCCAATCTGCTGCCGATGTCACGCTGAGCTCTGCGGATCAACGCAAAGCCGCGCGGTTTTTCAAAGATCCGCACCGGGCGCAGGAAATACAGCAGTCCGATCGTGCCAGAGATGAGGCATTCTGGATACGTTATAGAAGCTTTACAGCTACCGCTGAAAGAGCGTGCAGCTAAGGGTATGACCCGTATTGTCGTTCTTTCGGGAGCGGGGCTTTCGGCGGAAAGTGGTTTGGGCACGTTCCGAGATAAAGGCGGCGTCTGGACGCAATATGATTTGGCCGAAGTGGCCACGCCAGAGGGGTTTGCAGCCGATCCGGCCAAAGTCATGGCCTTCTATAATGCCCGCCGCGCGAATATGGTGGAGGCCACGCCAAATGTGGCGCATCAGGCGTTGGCCAGGCTCAAGCAAACCTGGCAGGATGATGTGCTGATTGTGACGCAGAACATCGACGATCTTCTCGAACGCGCCGGTACGCATGATGTTGTGCATATGCATGGGGAATTGTCTCAGGCGCTGTGCGCAAGGTGCGGGCATCGCTGGACAGCGCCACTGGTGATGGACGTGCGGGATCAATGTCCCTCCTGCGGTGCTATGGCCACCCGCCCAGATGTGGTGTGGTTCGGTGAAATCCCCTATCACATGGAGCGGATCATCGCTGCCCTGCAAGTGTGTGAAACGTTTGTGTCGATTGGCACATCAGGCACAGTTTATCCCGCGGCCGGGTTTGTGGCAGAGGCGAAAGAGGCTGGGGCGCGGACCATTGAACTGAACCTGGAAGTTACGCAGCCGGGACATATGTTCGAAGACCAAGTTCAAGGCCCTGCAACCCAGATTGTTCCCAAATGGGTCGAGGATGTTTTATCGCAAACCTAAGAGTGGACAAAATTGGAAGATTTAAACGTCTTTGGCCTTTGCGATGTCTTTTTTGATTTTGAGCGCGCGCGCTGAAAGCTCAACATCTTTGGCCTTTGTAAGATAACCATCAAGTCCGCCGCGATGATCCACAGACCGCAAAGCAGACGCAGAAATGCGCAGCTTAAACGTCCGCCCAAGCGTTTCTGACAGCAATGTCACATCATTCAAATTGGGCAAAAACCGCCGTTTCGTTTTGTTGTTGGCGTGTGACACGTTATTACCGGTCATTGGACCTTTGCCTGTCAATTCGCATACGCGTGACATGGTATCTTCCTCACATGTTTCATATGTTAAGTGTTCTCAAAGTATATCCTAGGAAAACATTTGGTTGAAATACTCAGGGCTCTTAGTGGTGTCAAGCCATTTCATAGAGATTAAGGACGTAACTGTTTGAGTATGGTTTGCGCGGCAGTCTGAGGCGTCAGGTGGCCTTGTCTGACCTGATCTGACAGGCTTTGCATCTGCGCATTCAGCGCTTCATCATTGTTCAGGCGCGCCAGCAGTTCATTTTTGACCTCTTCTGAAAACCAATACGCGGCCTGTTCTGCACGGCGCTGGACCCAATAGCCCTGATTTTTCCGCCAGTCGGCCAATCTTTGCATGTCCGCCCATACGGTCTTCAGTCCTGTCTCGGAAAGGGCAGATACCGGCAAAACCTTCGGAAAATCCTCTGGATCTTCGGCTCTTTTCCGCAACAGCCGTAACGCACCCGCATAGTCGGCCACCGTGCGTGTGGCGGCGGGCAGCAAATCACCATCAGCTTTGTTGACGACAATCAAGTCGGCGCTCTCCATAATGCCGCGTTTGACGCCCTGAAGCTCATCCCCGCCCGCCGGTGCGATCAGAAGGGTAAAGAGGTCGCACATCTGTGCCACCATGGTCTCGGATTGGCCTACGCCCACGGTCTCAATGAGAATGACATCAAAACCGGCCGCCTCCATCAGGGCCACAACATCACACGTGCGCCGCGCAACGCCGCCAAGGTGACTTTGCGACGGAGACGGACGGATGAATGCGTTTGGGTCCCGCGACAGCAGCTCCATCCGGGTTTTATCGCCAAGAATTGAGCCACCCGACCGTGTTGAACTGGGATCTACGGCCAACACCGCGACACGCAAGCCTTGGGCGGTGAGCATGCGACCAAAGCTTTCGATAAAGGTCGATTTTCCCACGCCTGGTGTACCCGACAACCCAATGCGCAGGGCCTCTCGCCCCGCCCCGTGCAATGCCTCCAAAAGCGTCGCCGCACGGGCACGGTGGGGGGCTTTATGGCTTTCCACCAGTGTGATCGCTTTGGCAAGGGCGCGCCGCTCACCCGCACGCAGAGGCGCAAGCAGCGGGTCTTGGTCTGTCATATTTACATCCGTTGCTTGGTTGACCCAGTCTATACTTTCTGCCTTTTCCCATTCAGGGCGTCTAGCCCGAAGCGAAAGGAATTTTGAATGGAGTTGCCAATCACCCATGCCCTGCCAGAGCTTTTACAGGTTTTACAGACACAGGGTGCTGCGGTGCTTCATGCGCCGCCCGGAGCGGGGAAAACGACGATGGTGCCTCTGGCCTTACTGTCTGCCAAGGTATTTGAGCGTAAGTTGGTAATGTTAGAGCCACGGCGTTTGGCGGCGCGTGCCGCGGCAGAGCGTATGGCGCAGATTTTAGGCGAAGCTGTGGGTGAGACTGTTGGCTATCGGATGCGTGGCGCGGCGAAGAGTTCACCTGCGACGCGCATAGAAGTGGTGACCGAAGGGATACTCACGGCCATGATCCAAAGCGATCCAGGCCTGACCGATATTGATTGTATTATCTTTGACGAATTCCATGAGCGATCGATTGCCGCCGATCTTGGACTGGCTTTGACCCTTGAAGTGCGCGCGGCCCTTAGGCCCGATCTCAAACTTCTGGTGATGTCGGCCACTTTGGATGCGCTTCCCGTCGCCGCACTTATGGACAACGCACCTCTTGTGCAGGCGCCCGGACACGCGTTTGACGTGGAGATTGTTTGGCGCAAAACGCCCGCTGAGGCCCGCGCCCCTTTAGAGGCGCAGCTTGCCCCGCTTATCTTTGAGGCTTTGGAGCGGCAACCTATGGGCTCTGGCCTAATCTTTTTGCCAGGTGCGGCAGAGATCCGCCGCCTGAGCGCAAGGCTTGATGGGCATGTGCCTGAGAATACAAAAATCTTACCGCTCTATGGCGCCTTGCCATTTGCACAGCAACAGCAGGCGGTTGCCGCTCCAGCAAAAGGGATGCGTCATCTTGTTTTGGCCACATCAATTGCGGAGACCTCCTTGACCTTACCGGATGTCCGTTTCGTGGTGGACGGCGGACGCACCCGGCGTGCGCGCTACGATCCAACACGCGCCATGGCGCGGCTGGTGACAGAATGGGTCAGCAAAGCAGAAGCCAAACAGCGTACAGGTCGTGCGGGGCGTGTTGCTCCGGGCATGTGCTTTCGCAACTGGATGAAGGCGGAAGAGGGTAAGCTTACGTCTTTTCCACCGCCTGAAATTGAAATCGGGGATTTAACATCTCTGGCCTTGGAACTTGCCCGATGGGGCGATCCTATGGGGCAGGCTTTGAAATTTCTGACACTACCGGCGGCTGGCTCGATGCGGGCAGCGCACGAACTTTTGGGGCGACTTGGCGCGATAGCCTCTGGCCAAATCACAGCCCATGGTCATGCCTTGGCCAAAGTGCCGGTTCATCCACGATTGGGGCATATGGTGCTGATGGGTGGGCCAGGTGCTGCGGATCTTGCCGCTTTGCTGCAAGAGCGGGATTCGATGCCACAGGCAGGGGTTGATGTTATGGAACGGCTGAAAACGCTTCAAGAGGCGCGTGTCCCTTGGGCGCAGAAACTACGCCCCGAGACTAAACGGTTGAAACGATATGAAAGCGGGGCTGCGCTGTCCTCTGCCCAGCAAGCGGCCCTGGCATTTCCAGATCGAGTTGGCCTCAGACGGCCTGGGGATGCGCCGCGCTGGCAGCTTTCGGGGGGTGGAGGGGCATATATGAACGCGGGGGAAAGTCTGGCGAACCAACGTTTGATCGTTGCGGTTGATTTAGATGGCGAACGGCGCGAGGCGCGCGTCCGCCTTGCATGTGCTTTATCCAATACAGAGTTCCGGGAACTTTACAAAGATCAAATTCATTGGCGTGCGCGGTGTTTTTGGGATGCCCGCGCAAAGCGGGTGAAAGCCCAGCGAGAGGAATGTTTTGAGGCCCTCGTTCTCGATACACGCCCGTGGCCCGGCGCACCGCCGGAGGCACGCACACAGGCCGCCCTGGATGGCATTCGTGATTTGGGGCTTGCTGCGTTGAATTGGTCGAAGTCCGCTCTGCGCTTGCGGGCGCGTCTTGCGATATCGGGGCGTGATATGTCCGATGACGCTTTGACAGAGGCCCTAGAAGATTGGGCGGGACCTTTTATGCCAAACGTGCAAATCGCTGATGACATTGCAACATTTGATCCAACCATCGCATTGGAAAGTTGGTTGGGTTGGCAAGCTCTGTCACAGCTTGACCGTGATGTGCCAAGCCATTACCGCACACCTTTGGGCCGCAAGGTTGCGATAGATTATGCCGGTGGGGTCCCAGAAGTGACTGTGCGCTTGCAAGAGGTTTTTGGGGAAACACAGCACCCGACGATTGGGCCGAATGCTTTGGCGCTGCGTATGGTTTTATTGTCCCCAGGGGGCAAACCGATCCAAGTCACACAGGATTTGCCAAGGTTTTGGGCGGGAAGTTATGCGGATGTCCGCAAGGAGATGCGGGGGCGTTATCCCAAACACCCCTGGCCAGAAGACCCAACTAAGGCGCAACCTACCTTACAGGCAAAATCACGCGCAGATAAAAATTGATGTTTGGGTATTCTTTGTTTAGAAAATCTATTTATTCAATATCTGCTGATATCATCTTGGCGCATTGGGAGAGCCCTTTATTATCTTTAAGGTGATTGGTACGATCCCATATGCTTTACAAGAATTCGGAGTGAGGATATAGAAGTATTTCTTGAAGCATTGCTTAGTGTTTTCCGCTGGTCCTCTTTGTCCAGTATGGAGAAGACTTTGTCTAAAGTCGCCTGGACTGTGGCTATTTTGTTTCTTGCGGTTGTAGGGGCAATCACTATTTTCTTTGTTTATGCTCGCCAGTTGTAAGAGAACCCAGAATGACAGTATTACAGAATGTTTCATCCAGAGGCAAAGATTAAACCTCAATAGCTCGAGGTTTATGTGCCAACAGCCAACGCGCCCCTAGGAAATTGAAGACCAGCGCGGTTGCTGTTCCGCAGACCACCGCAAACAGAATATTAAAAACAGTAACAGCGCTAAGAAAGATAATCAGAGAATAGATACTATAATTGAGGGCAAAACTCAAACTTTGCATCGTGAGATATTTCCAGAAAGTGTTTAAGCTCAGAGAAGATCGTGCTTGCGGCAGAGAACTCCGAAAGGTCCATAAAACGTTGAGAACATACGTTGCGACTATGGCTGCAACTGCAGAAGGCAGACGCATCAGAAAAGGGTCACCTCCCACTGTTGTGAGTCCTAACAAAAGGCTTGCATCAATGGAAAAGCCAACAAATCCAACGATACAAAACCGCCACAATTGTGGGGTGAGGTGTTTCATATGAGGCGGGGCTTAACAACGCTGATGTGGTCGAGGGGGGCTTTGTCGCCATGGCGGAGGGAGAGAGTTCCTAGAATGCCGGGTTGTGAAAGATATGTGATCCGTTTGACTTCTTGGCGCCCACGGGTGACGGTATCTAAAATTAGCCCTACAGAAAAGGACAATGCGGCCAGAAGCATCAAACTTGCCGCCAATACAGCGCTGGGCAAGCGTTCGACCAAGCCTGTCTCGAAATAAGTGCTGACAACAGGGCCCCCGATCACCAAAGATAAGAGAGTGAAGACCATAGCAATCCCGCCGAACACCTGCAAAGGACGTTCTTGTTGCAACAGTCGTGTAATCATGCGTAGTATGCGTAAACCGTCGCGAATTGAGTTCAATTTGCTTTCAGAGCCTTCGGGGCGGTCCTTAAAGGGGACATGAACTTCTCCCATGGGCATTTGAAGCTCAAGCGAATGGACAGTCAATTCAGTTTCGATCTCGAATCCGCGGGCCATCATAGGGTAAGATTTTACAAACCGTCTTGAAAACACACGATACCCAGATAGCATATCTTGAGCACCGCGCCCAAAGATCGTTTGGACCATGCCGGAAAGCATTTTGTTGCCAAACTTATGACCAGGGCGATAGGCGGTTTCGTTTTGCGCTGCGCGAACTCCATTAACGATATCAAGCCCTTCACGCGTAAGTTTTTCAATCATCTGTGGGGCAGCAGACGCGCCATAGGTGTCGTCGCCATCAACCATCACATAGATATCTGCTTCGATATCAGCAAACATACGGCGGACAACATGTCCTTTGCCCTGGCGCGGTTCATGACGAACAATTGCGCCGGCCTCACATGCAACTTCAGCTGTCCCATCCTTGGAATTGTTATCATAAACGTAAATGACAGCCTCAGGCAGAGCAGACTTAAAATCGGTGACAACTGTTTTTATGGCAGCTGCTTCATTGTAGCAGGGGATCAAAACCGCAACGCGAAGCGAAGGCTCTAAGACAACGCGTTCTATAGTCTTATTTAAATCAAGAGGGTTTGAGAAAACAACAGACATGAATTTATTCCGCAATTTTTTTGTCTTCATAAAGACTTTCAAATCTGGCCAAAATGTGGTCAAAATATGATCAAATAAGATAACTTCATAAAATGAGCAGAATAAAATGGGTGTTTTTCATAAAATTATAGACCGACATCTTAACATGCCAATGATCATATTCTGGGGTGCTGTTTTCTATCTCCTTAATAAAATGGTCATACGTTTCTTAATTCCCACAGCTTTTGGATCACCCGAAGAGCTTATGGTTCTTCTCGATAACGACAGCGTTTTGCGCTTCGTGTCGATACGCCAGTGGTTGGCGGGGCAGGGATGGTACGATATGCACATTGAACGTTTTGCCCCACCTTATGGGCTCGACCTACATTGGTCACGGTATGTTGACGTCGGTATTGCAACGTTTATCTGGGCTTTTCAGCCCATTTTCGGCATCAACACAGCGGAATTTTTGGCGATTATTATATGGCCAACTCTGTTTTTGGTGGGGTTTTGTATAGTTTCGGCTTATGCGGCTTGGCGTTTATTTGGACCAATTGCTGCCGGTGTATCGATCTTCGTTAGTATAGAGTCTTATGCCATTGGCAAAAGCTATTTTAACCCCGGACAACTCGATCATCATAATCTTCAGATTTTTCTTTGTCTTGTTATGATTGTGACACTGATCCTTCCTGGCTCTGAAATACGCAAAGGGGTATTGGCAGGTGTCTGTGCGGCTTTGTCGCTGGCCATCGGATTAGAACTTTTGATCACGATTGCTCTGGTCGGTATTATTTTATACTGCGACGTATTGCGACAAAAAATAAACGCTCCACGCAAGCTTTTGGCTTTTTCAATTGCGCTTGGAACTGTTGCTCCGCCTCTGTTTGCGCTGCAAACGCCTATTTCTCGCTGGGATGTCGTAACCTGTGATGTTTTATCGCCGCCTTATTTGGCCATAACAACGGTTGCTGCAGTCATATCCATAATAACAGTTTGGGGGTATGCGATGTTCACAAGAACTGGACAGCGCATAACCGTTGTTCTGGGCTGTGGTATCTTAGCGATGATCGGTTTTGGCGTTATGTTGAATTATTGCCCCGCTGGCCCTTATAGTAATGTTCCTGCCGACGTCGTTGAAATCATCAACCATAATATTGTAGAGACAAGATCGGTATTTTTAGGATTACTCGACGGCAAAGTTTCATCGTTTGGTTTTGTTATTCCGTCTGCTATAACTATTGTGCTTTCGATTGCCTTTCTGATCATTTGGTCAACTCGAAAAACAAGTAACGATTTTTCAAAATATTCTTTTGTAATTCTCCTCATTTTTGCATGTCTTGGCACTGTTGGGAGTGTCATTCAACTGCGCTTGAATGTCATAGGCATGGCGGCTATGCCATTGCTCATGGGGGGTGTTGTGAGTGCGCTCTACGCGCCCGCGAAAATCACAACAGATAAACGCATCGCCCGTAATGCTCAGCGCATAACGGCTTTTACCATGCTATTTTTGATTGGTAGTCAGAGTATTTTTTCATTCCTAAAAGATTCTTGGATGAATGTTGTGCAAAACGAAGCTTACGTAGACGAAAATTTATCTTCCTGTAACGCATTTGAAGATTATACGGTCATTCGTTCTTTGCCTCAGGCGCGCATTATGGCGGGTGGGGATGTAGCTATAAAACTCTTACTTCTCACGGATCATTTTATTATGGCAGGACCCTATCATCGTAACCCGCAAGCCTTTCGGGACTACATTCTCCCTTTCGCCGATGGGCAACGTCAAACAATGGAAGAGGCTTTGGTGCGGACACAATCAGATTATCTTGTGGTGTGTGAAAATCGAAAGGGACCAGAAGGTGCTTTTCTGAGCGATTTGGTGGCACGAAAAGAGGTTGAAGGTTTTACCCTTATTGAAGAGGTTAAAGCGCCTCTTGCACTCTATCGATTTGAGGCACAGTGAGGATAGTATCATAGGTCAGCCTGTCCACGATCTTGAACACACTAAGAGTGAATGATGCGGGATATCGCTATTTTCTAAGCCTGGGGTACTGGGTTAGCGAGCATTCTCAGCCAGTTCTTCGATCACTTGCATCCAAAGCTCCGTAGGTTGTGCACCAGGTACGACATGGCGGTTGCCAACGATAAATGTCGGAACTGCTGTGATGCCACGGTCGCGGGCTTCTTTGTCGCGGGCGCGAATGTCTTGGACATCTGCATCGCTGTCCAAAAGCCGGGCAATCGCCTGACTGTTGAGCCCGGCACGACCGGCAACCGTCGCCAAGACGGAGTGGTCTCCAATATCCTCCGTTTTGACGAAATATGCTTCAAACAGCGCTTGAACGAACAGCGTTTGGCGGCCTTCTTGACCTGCCCAGTGGATCACCCGGTGCGCATCTAACGTGTTTGGCGTACGCGGGATATCGGCAAGGTTCATCTTTAACCCCATCGCTTCTGCGGTTTCCACGATGGGGCGGTAGGCCTCTGCTGCGCCGCGCTGTCCGCCGAATTTCGCCTCTAGATAGGCCACACGGTCCATCCCGCCTTTGGGCATCCCAAGGTTGAGTTGAAAGGGATGCCATTCAATCTCAAACGGATGTGAGGGATGTGCTTCAAGCGCCTGAAACAGACGCGTTTTCCCGATATAGCACCACGGGCAGATCGGATCAGAAAATATATCGAGTTTTATCATACCTCGTACCCCAGTGGTGCCAGTGTTTGCGACAAGCCCAAAGCCAGCGTTGCAAGTGCGCAAATCAATTTCATTTATAGCACCTAATTGAACATTGCGGCCAGATCCACGCTGCTCTCATGGCCGATTTTATCGAAATGCAAATCGAGGAAGCCTTCAGCGGCTTGCTGACCCGCTTTGCGTAACTGCGCAAGCATGGCAGGCGTCGGCACAAGCTTGGTGGCAACAGAAAGCTGCTGCATCAACATGTCATCAGCAATCATATGGATCAAAACATCTTTCATCATACCTTCCGCGATATTTCCATCATGCAGCAGGCGTTGCACGAAAGTGATGGCGCGCAACTCCCGCAGGAGGGAGGAGTTAAAACTGATCTCATTGATGCGATTTTGAATGTCACGTGCGCTGCGCGGCAGCTCCATACGTTCTAAAGGATTGATATTCACCACAACGATATCGCGCGGTAGTGTCGGATCAAACAGTGGAAACAGGGCCGGGTTTCCCGTGTATCCGCCATCCCAATAAGCCTCTCCGTCGATTTCCACGGCTTGAAAGAGTGTTGGCAAACAGGCGGACGCCATGATGGCCTCTGGGGTGATGGACGTCTCTGAGAAAATCTTGATTTTACCCGTGCGGACGTTTGTGGCGCAGATCACAAATTTTGGGCCGCCGGTTTCACACACATGGTTATAGTCGAATTTTGCGACAATCGGTGCCAGCGGGTTGTTGTAGAAGGGTCCCAAATCATACGGCGAAACCATTCTGGACGCGGCATCGGCTGCCATAAAAGGAAAAGAAGTTTCAATAGCATAGCTGATCGATAGTGGTGAGATCGCATGCAACCAGGGCATCCAGGCCTCTGACGTCACAGCCCCAATTTGCCCCCAAAGCTCCTCTAAGGCCTCTTTGGCAGCCTCCCGCGATCCGCAGGATAATCCTGATTTTACCGCCGCCCCATTGAGTGCCCCTGCTGATGTGCCTGAGATCGCGGCAATCTCGATTTCAGGGGTGTCAAGCAGGCATTCAAGCACGCCCCAGGTGTAGGCGCCATGGGCGCCGCCGCCTTGTAAAGCAAGGTTCAGGCGTTTGGGGGGCGTCACAATGCCGTCCATCCACCATCGACACTGAGCGTTGTTCCGGTGATCTGTGCAGCGGAATCGCTTGCCAGAAAAACAGCCGTTTGACCAATTTGTTCGACCGTGGCGAATGCTTTGGAGGGCTGACGTTCCAATAGCACGTTGCGCACAACCTCCTCACGGCTCAGATTGTATTCTTTCATCGTGTCGGGGATTTGTGCCTCTACCAGCGGTGTTAAGACATAACCTGGGCAGATGGCGTTGGCGGTGATAGGCTCTTCTGCTGTTTCAAGTGCAACGGTTTTTGTCAGGCCCACAACACCGTGCTTGGCGGCAACATAGGCCGATTTGTAAGGTGACGCCGTCAGGCCATGGGCCGAGGCCACGTTGATCACACGTCCCCATCCTGCTGCCCGCATCAGTGGCAATGCCGCGGCAGTGGTGTGGAAGGCGGAGCTCAGGTTGATGGCCAAAATCGCATCCCACTTTGCCGTTGGGAAATCCTGAAGAGGGGCCACGTGTTGAATGCCCGCGTTGTTGACAAGAATATCACAGGCCCCGTTTTGCTCGATCAAGTGGCGGCAGTCTTCACTTTTGGACATATCTGCTTGGATATAACGCGCTTTTGTTTGTGTCTGAGCAGAGATTTCGTCCGCAATGGCATGATCCTCATCCCGGTCTGTAAAAGAATTCAGCACGACATTCGCACCGGCACGGGCCAATTCCCACGCAACACCCAATCCTATGCCGGAATTCGACCCTGTGACAATCGCTGTTTTCCCTGAAAGTTTCATGCCCCCTCCTAATGCAGGTTTTCTGGTTCTATGAAATATTCTACATTGGCAAAATGCAATCCACTTTCAGTTAAATTTAAATTCTTCATAGGCGAAAAATAAAAACGGATCGTCCAAAAACGATCCGTTTCTTTTTCTAAAATGTCTTTAACGAATAGGTCGATAAGAAGGGGGGAGAGAAAACGACCTGTTTGATTTATCTATGAATAAAGAGATACAAGAAGAATAAGGCAATATTACGGCGCAAACTGCCGCGAATAAGGCGTTTTGAAGGTAATTTTAGGTATTCATTGGATATAAAGCTGCCAATTCTGTTTTATGGACGGATGTCTGTAACATTTTGGTTTCCAAAAAGTCTTTGATAGTCAATCTTAGGGCAACGATTTTCGATCACTGTCAGCCCATGGTTTTCTGCAAATTGTCGCGCTTGGGCATTTTGCACGCCGAGCTGCATCCATATCACCTGCACCGTTGGTAAATGTTCAATGGTGTCCTTGACAATATCTGGAACAGTTTCTGAGCGCCGAAATATGTCGATCACATCCACGGGATCATGGATTTGTGTAACGCTTGCCAAAACCCGTTCGTCGAACAGAACCTGCCCCTCAAGGCCCGGGTTTACGGGGATAACGCGGTAGCCTTTGGCCTTGAGATAGCACGATACCTCATGGCTGGGGCGCTCTGGTTTGGCCGAGGCGCCGACACAGACAAATGTTCGGGCCTTTGTGAAAACACTGCGCAAAAGAGCATCGGGATACATCATAGTCATATCATCAGTGCATCACAAAGATCAGCCCTTTGCAAATAGAGCTAAGAATGTATAAGTTTTGGCCGCTTTCCCTTTCAACTTCAGCCTGCTAAATGCTTTGAGACGTTTAGGAGTATTGATGTCAGATCCAGAGATAAATCCCGACCTTATCGCGGCACATGGTCTTAATACAGAGGAATATGCCGATATTCTACGGATCTTAAACCGAGCGCCGACATTCACAGAGCTGGGTATTTTCTCGGCGATGTGGAATGAGCATTGCTCTTACAAATCTTCTAAGAAATGGCTGCGAACCCTGCCCACCGCTGGCCCGCAAGTGATCTGCGGCCCTGGAGAGAACGCCGGTGTCGTGGACATCGGCGATGGGTTGGCTGTTGTCTTCAAAATGGAAAGCCACAATCACCCCTCGTACATAGAGCCCTATCAGGGGGCGGCGACAGGCGTGGGGGGTATCTTACGCGATGTCTTTACCATGGGCGCACGTCCCATTGCGGCGATGAATGCACTCAGCTTTGGAGAGCTCGGCCACCCGAAAACGCGTGGTCTGGTGCATGGCGTTGTGGCAGGGATTGGCGGTTATGGCAACGCATTCGGTGTGCCGACACTGGGTGGCGAAGTTCGGTTCCATGCCGCCTATAACGGTAATTGCTTGGTCAATGCCTTTGCCGCAGGGCTGGTTCAGGCGGATAAGATTTTTTATGCAGCAGCCAGCGGTGTTGGGATGCCTGTCGTTTATCTTGGTGCAAAAACAGGCCGCGACGGTGTCGGTGGGGCGACAATGGCCTCGGCCGAGTTTGATGAGAGCATCGAAGACAAGCGCCCAACGGTGCAAGTGGGCGATCCATTTACCGAAAAGCGCTTGATGGAGGCGTGCCTAGAGTTGATGGACACTGGTGCTGTGATTGCCATTCAAGATATGGGGGCTGCGGGCCTCACCTGTTCTGCGGTTGAGATGGGCGATAAAGGCGGCTTGGGGATTGAGCTTGATCTGGATGCGGTGCCGGTTCGAGAGATAGGCATGACAGCCTATGAGATGATGCTGTCTGAGTCGCAGGAACGCATGCTCATGGTGCTGCGGCCCGAGCTTGAAGCCGAGGCCAAAGCGGTGTTTGACAAATGGGATCTCGATTTTGCCATTGTCGGCAAGACGATTCCTGAAGACCGCTTTGTGGTATTGCACGCCGGTGAGGTGAAAGCGGACCTGCCGCTGTCCAGACTGTCATCCGAGGCGCCAGAGTATGATCGCGCTTGGCAGCCCAGCCTGCCACCGCCAGAGATGGAGGACGTGCCCGGCATTGATCCTATCGATGGCCTCAAAGCGCTTTTGGCAAGTCCCAATTACTGCGCGCGCACCTGGGTGTATGAACAATACGACACCATGGTGATGGCCGACACTGTGTGTGGCCCCGGCGCGGGGGCGGGGCTTTTGCGCGTCCATGGCACGGACAAGGCGCTCGCGTTCACAGCCGATGTCACGCCGCGCTATGTGCAAGCTGATCCGATTGAAGGCGGTAAGCAAGCGGTTGCCGAAGCCTACCGCAATCTGACCGCCAAGGGCGCGGTGCCATTGGCCGCCACCGACAATCTGAATTTTGGCAATCCCGAAAAGCCTGAGATCATGGGCCAATTTGTGGGTGCGATCCAAGGCATTGCTATGGCGTGCACGGCCCTGGAGATGCCCATCGTCTCTGGCAATGTATCGCTTTATAATGAAACCGATGGCAAAGCGATTTTACCTACCCCAACGATTGGCGCAGTAGGTCTTTTGGAAACGCTTGAGGCTGCGATCACTGGGACGGTGCGGGAAGGGCATGTGGCGCTTTTGTTGGGGGAGAGCCCTGGCCATCTGGGCCAATCTGCCCTGCTGGCGGAGGTGTTCAACCGTGCTGATGGACCACCCCCACCTGTGGATTTGGCGGCTGAAAAGCGCAACGGCGATTTTATTCGGGACAACACCGCCTGGATCAATGTCTGCACAGACCTTTCCGACGGCGGGCTGGCGCTGGCCGCCTTTGAGCTGGCCCATCAGGCGGGTGTCGGGGTGGAGCTTGATACAGCCGACACGCCCCAGCTTTTTGGCGAAGATCAAGCGCGCTATTTGATTGCGTGCTCCTTTGACAAAGCCGAAGCTTTGATGGTGGCAGCGGTTCAAGCAGGTGTCACATTGACGACAGTGGGACGCTTTACCGGCCAAGATATGCGGATGGGTGGTGTCTCTGCGCCGCTTGCGGAACTCTCAGACATTTACGAAACCGCCTTCGCCACGCATTTGGCCTGATCTGCAGAAAGATCAAAATCGCTTCTTTTGCTACGGCACAATACGTCGCCCCCATAAATCGTAATCGCTGGCCTCGTCCACTTCGACAGACAAAAGATCGCCCGGGCTCAAGTCTTGATGATCGGTGTCGATAAATATGTTGCCATCGATCTCAGGGGCATCGGCTTGTGTGCGACAGGTCGCGGCCTCTGCATCAACGTCATCGACAATCACCTCAAGGCAGCGGCCCACTTTAGCCTGCAATTTCGCCGCAGAGATCGCTTGCGCTTTCTCCATAAACCGCTGAAATCGCTCTGCCTTGATCTCTTCCGGCACGTGATTGGGCAAAGCATTGGCCCGCGCGCCGGCCACATTCTCATATTGGAACGCCCCCACACGATCAAGTTGTGCTGCATCGAGCCACGCCAGCAGTGTTTCAAATTCGTCCTCCGTTTCCCCAGGGTATCCGATGATAAAGGTGGAACGGATGGCAATATCTGGACAAATATCACGCCACTGCGCAATTCTGTCTAGGGTTTTCTCGCTCGCCGCGGGGCGGGCCATCCGGCGTAAGACATCAGGATGGGCATGTTGGAACGGCACGTCAATATAAGGTAAAATCCGCCGCTCCGCCATCAGCGGGATCAGATCGTTCACAAACGGATAAGGATAGACGTAATGCAGGCGCACCCACACCCCCAGCCCGCCCAAATCGTGCGCTAGGTTTATGATGGGATGCTTTTCGTCCCGCTCTTTCCAATCGGTGCCATAGGCCGAGGTGTCCTGGGAAATCACCAAAAGCTCCCGCACACCTGCACGCACAAGCCGCTCTGCCTCTACCAGAACCGCGCGATGGGGACGTGAGGATAACCGCCCCCTCATATCTGGGATAATACAAAACTTGCACGTATGATTGCAGCCCTCGGAAATCTTAAGATAGCTGTAATGCCGTGGCGTCAGCTGCACGCTTTGGCCCGGCAAAAGATCGATAAACGGATCGGGCTGCGGCGGCACCGCCGCATGCACGGCATCTAGAACCTGTTCATACTGATGTGGCCCAGTGACCGCCAAAACGGTTGGATGTTGTCCAGTGATCAAGGCCGGATCAGCCCCCATGCACCCGGTCACAATCACCCGGCCGTTTTCGCGCAAGGCCTCTCCGATCGCCTCCAGGCTTTCGGCTTTCGCGCTGTCCAAAAAGCCACAGGTGTTGACGATAACGGCCTCTGCCCCTTGATAATCGGCTGAAATCGCATAGCCCTCGGCCCGTAGACGGGTGAGAATGCGTTCACTGTCCACCAAAGCTTTTGGACAGCCCAAAGAGACCATGCCAATCCGTGGTTGACCCGGACGTGGGGGATCAATCACTGGCTTTGGGGCAAGGTCTGGGCGCAGCAGAGGAGGGTTTTGAACCATAAGGGGGCTATAGCTGGGCCATGGCTTCAGAGGCAAGAGAACAAATTTCCCTCAATTCGAGTGAATTTCTGACAGTCCCCGCTGTCGCTTCAACAAAGAATTTAGATTTTGTGCGTACCAGCCTGCGAAAGATTACCTATCCTGATGGAGAGAATAATAATGCGCGAATTTAAAATCAAAACCGTTTTGATGATTCTTGTCGGGATTATCGGCTTCACTTTGTTGATAGGTTCCATTGGGCCCATTCGAAAAGACATCCAAGAACTGGCAGCTGTCCAATCAGGTGAAACAGAGCTTGAGATTATCAAAGATCTGGGGACCATGCTGACGGAGATGCAACTGGAGCGTGGCCGCTCTGTTCTTTTCCTGACGGAAGATACATCAGGCAATCGTACCGCGCTTATCGAGCAGAGAACCACCGTTGATAGGCATCTTACAGACCTTAGGGAAAAACTGCGCCCATTTGCGGATCATCCAACCTTGCAAGCCTCAATGCGGAGTTTTGAAAATGGGTTGGCCGACCTTAGCAGTATGCGCGCCCAGGTTTTGGCCGGTGATATCTCACGTTCTGTGACCATTGATTACTATACAGACAATAATCGCAACCTTCTCAAACTTTTCACGGCTTTGGCTGACATGGCCCAAGACGCAAGCATCAAGGCAGAGCTGATGGCCATCGCAACACTTGCGCGCGCACGCGACTACATTGGTTTGGAACGCAATATTGGTGCGGCCATGTTGAAAGATAATCCAATCTCAAAGACACCCAAAGGCGACTTTGAAGCGCGTTTCTATACACGTCAAGCATTACTCAATGTCGTCCAAGATACCATTCCAGAGCCTCCCCGCGGATGGCTGAATGAAGCATTGTCGTCATCAGAGGCAGCCGAGGTCGCGCGCCTGCGTGCAGACATGACAGCGGCAGGCGCGGCATTTCGGACACCGATCAATCCCGATACATGGGTGGCGGCAACAACGGCCTTAATCACCCGAATCGCCGCAGTCGAACAGGATATTATCGCCTACGTTCAACAGGAGTATCAAACAAAGCGATCCGTAGCGTTGGCGGATCTTTGGACAAGGGTAGCGTTTGATCTGATTTTTCTGGGCATCGTTTTGGCCGCTGCTTTCGTTCTCACGCGGCAAATTGCGCGCCGGATCGCCCATGTAATGAAAGCCTTAGATGGATTGACCCAAGGCCGTCAGGACATTGATCTGCCGCCTGTGACAAAAACAGAACTGGGCCAAATCTCAGCAGGGCTGGCGATATTCCATGAGGCCGCACAAGAACGTAATGCGCTGAAAAAAGAAAGTGACCGCAAAGCTGAAATTCAGGAAACTATTGTGACGGATATGGCGGACGCGCTCAATGTATTGGCTGCGGGCAATTTGACGGTCAGACTAACGCAACCCTTTGATGAAGATTATGAACGGTTGCGGCAGAACTTCAATGCTGCTGTCGCGCGTTTGAATGATAGCATTGGTGAGGCGCTGACCACATCGAGCGAGATCCAGGAAAGCTCTGCCGAGATGAGCCAATCGGCCAAAGACCTCTCCCAACGCACCGAGGCACAGGCGGCAACACTTGAAGAAACCGCCGCCGCCCTTGATGAGCTCACAGCCAGTGTGAAATCCGCCGCCGATGGGGCGTCACGGGCCAATGAGGTTGTCTCAGAAGCCAAGGTGGAAGCGGAACGCAGTGGCGACGTTGTGGTGGCGGCTGTGAAATCTATGGATGCGATCGAAGAAAGCTCTGGCCAGATCTCACAGATCATTGGGGTGATTCAAGACATCGCCTTCCAAACCAATTTGCTGGCGTTGAATGCGGGGGTTGAGGCGGCGCGCGCGGGCGAAGCAGGTCGCGGGTTTGCGGTTGTGGCCTCTGAGGTGCGCGCTCTGGCACAAAGATCGTCTGAGGCGGCAAAAGAGATCAAGGCCCTGATTTCAGAAAGCTCGACCCAGGTCGAATCAGGTGTGAAACTTGTAGGAGAAGCCGGACAAGCGATTGAAAGCATCGTGACGCGGGTCAATGAGATCAACGATTTGGTGGGCGATATGGCGGGCTCTGCCAAAGAACAGGCTTTGGGACTTTCGGAAATCAACACTGGGGTCAATCAACTCGATCAGGTGACGCAACAAAACGCGGCGATGGTTGAAGAAAGTACAGCGGCCGCCATCACGCTGAGCCAACAGGCAGAAAGCCTTCAAAACAGTATGGCGGCGTTTCGGATCAACGCCGATGGCGATTTAGAGAAAGACAGCCGGAAAGATGGGGCGCCAAAGCAGGCCATGGTTGCAGCACGGGCACAGATTGGTAATGCAGCTGTCGATCTCGAAAAACAGATCGCGGCGTTTGAAAACGATTGGGAGGAATTTTAGACCTCCCGAAAGGGGAAAGGGCTTGACGTTCTGGAAACAAGGCGGGCATTGCGCTGCCCATGGCAGCACAACAGCATCCTTCCTCCACCCCTAAAAGACAGTTTTATGGGCGTCGGAAAGGGAAGTCTCTTAAACCCAGTCATCTGCAATATTTAGAAGAAGATTTTCCGAACCTGTCTCTGCCTGTGGGGGAGACAGGTCTTCATGAAGAACACACATCAATCGATCTCAAGACGCTGTTTGGTAATCGCCCTGTCTGGCTGGAAATTGGTTTTGGCGCTGGAGAGCATATTGTCCATCAAGCGGCTGAGAATCCACATGTTGGGTTAATTGGTGCAGACCCCTATTTGAACGGTGTTGCGGCACTCTTGGGGAAAATTCGAAAAACGGATGTGACGAATGTGCGCATTCATCATGGTGACGTCCGTGATGTATTTGACGTCTTGCCCGCTGCGTGCCTTCAAAAAGCCTTCTTGCTTTACCCCGATCCCTGGCCTAAGGCGCGACATCATCGCAGACGATTTGTGACATCTGACTATCTGGTGCCGCTGGCCCGCGTCCTACAGCCCCAAGCTGAACTGCGCGTGGCAACAGATATTCCTGACTATGTGCGTCAAAGTCTACTGCAAGTGCCTCGGCACGGGTTTCGGTGGGCCGCTGAAGGCCCAGATGATTGGAGAACACCTTGGCCGGATTGGCTGTCAACACGCTATGAGCAAAAAGCGCTGAGAGATCATCGACGTCCCTATTATCTGACCTTTATCAGGGAGAGTTAATTGCCGATAGACGTGTTGCACAGAGCAGGATATGACCTTGCTGCGCAAAGGGAGGACATGATGACTGCTCATAGCGGAAATGCTCAAGGAAAGACAGTGCGTCAAAGCGGTCCTCTAACTGGCACGGCACGTGTTCCGGGCGATAAGTCGATTTCGCACCGCGCCCTGATATTTGGGGCCATGGCCGTTGGTCAAACAACTGTGACAGGTTTGCTGGAAGGCGAGGACGTGTTGAATACCGCCAAAGCCATGCGGGCTTTGGGGGCTGATATCACACGAGAAGACGACGGCACGTGGCAGGTATGGGGGGTGGGCACAGGCGGCTTTGCCGAGCCCGACCATGTGATTGATTGCGGCAATTCAGGTACCGGTGTGCGGTTGATCATGGGTGCTGTGGCCACATCGCCGATTGCAGTCACATTTACAGGCGATTCATCCTTGGTGAAACGCCCGATGCGCCGTGTTACGGAACCGCTGTCGCTTTTTGGGGCCCGGGCATATGGGCGGTCTGGGGGGCGTTTGCCGCTGACGATTCTGGGTGCGGCTGAACCTGTTGGCGCAAACTACACCACACCTGTTGCCAGTGCACAGGTGAAATCGGCCGTCTTACTGGCTGGGTTGAATGCCCCGGGGGAAACTGTGGTGATTGAGCAAGAGGCCACGCGCGATCACACAGAGCGTATGCTGAAAGAATTTGGCGCCAAAATCACGGTGGCGCAAAATAACACTGGTTATGTCATCACCCTGCAAGGGCAGCCCGAATTGATTGCGCAGCATCTGCATGTGCCGCGCGACCCATCCAGTGCCGCCTTTCCAGTTTGTGCGGCCTTGATTGTTCCGGGCTCCGATGTGGTGGTGCCCGCCATTGGGTTGAACCCAACCCGCAGCGGCCTTTATGAAAGCCTCAAGGAGATGGGCGCTGATCTGAGCTATGAAAATCTGCGCGAAGACGGGGGAGAGCCTGTTGCGGATTTGCGCGCGCGATACTCCCCCAACATGACAGGCATCGAAGTGCCGGCCTGGCGGGCGGCCAGTATGATCGACGAATATCCTATTTTGTCTGTTGTCGCGGCTTTCGCCAAAGGCGAAACTTATATGCCCGGTGTCGCTGAGCTGCGCGTGAAGGAGTGTGACCGCATTGCCGCGATGTCCCAAGGATTGCGGGCCAATGGTGTGCATGTGGAAGAGGGGCCGGACTGGTGGACGGTTCATGGGCGGGGCGGTATTGCGGGTGGTGGAACGGTCCAAACCTATCTGGATCACCGTATTGCCATGTCGTTTCTGATTGCCAGCATGGCCGCCGAAAACCCAATCACCATTGATGATGCCCGTCCCATTGCAACGTCCTTCCCGACGTTCATGGCTTTGATGTCGGAGCTTGGGGCGGAGATTGTGGATGTATAAAGGCTCTTGCTTGTGTGGCAACGTGCGGTATCGCGTTGCTGGATCACTGCGTCCTGTTGTGTCGTGTCATTGCCTGCAATGTCGTAAGACAAGCGGGCATTTCGTGTCAGCGACCTCTGCGGCCCGCGATAAGGTCACCATCATGGGAGAGGTGCGTTGGTACCAAAGTTCAGATCATGCGCGGCGCGGGTTTTGTCCCACTTGCGGCTCTAACCTGTTTTGGGACGGTGGGGGACAGAACCTGTCAATATTTGCGGGAACGCTCGATAAGAACCCAGACCTGCCTTTTGTAGGTCACATTTTTTGCGCGGATAAAGGCAGCTACTATGATATTCCGTCGGATCATCCGCAGGCTGACGGGGACGATCCCAGCCTGACAATATGGGGGGCTGTGTGATGTCTTGCACTGTGGCCATCGACGGGCCTGCCGCTGCTGGTAAGGGGACAATCGCGCGGGCTGTGGCTAAGCGCTTTGGGTTGAATTACCTTGACACAGGGTTGCTCTATCGGGCTGTTGGCGCGCGCTATCTTGAAGGTGAAACACCGCGTGATGCGGCCCAAGCTCTGCAATTTGAAGATTTGGAGCGTCAAGATTTGCGTAGCGGTCATGTTGCAGAGGCGGCCAGCAAAGTCGCCGCGTTGCCCGAAGTACGGGCGGCTTTGGTTGACTTTCAGCGCGCGTTTGTGCGCCGTGCTGGCGGTGCTGTGCTTGATGGCCGTGACATTGGCAGCGTGATTTGCCCTGATGCAGATGTTAAGCTCTTTGTGTCCGCCAGCCCTGAAGTGCGCAGCGCCCGGCGCTATAAGGAATTGATCGAACGGGGTGAACCCATAACGTTAGAGGCGGTGGCTGCTGATCTTGCCCGCCGCGATGCACGTGATGAGGGGCGCGGTATTGCGGCTTTGATCCCTGCCACCGATGCGGTCCGCCTGGATACGACTGACTTAACGGAACAAGACGCAATCGCAAAGGCCATCTACATTGTTCAGACCCAATGTGGCTTTCCATAATCATTCACGTCTGTGCCATTTAAGCGCAACAGGACACCCCAGCACGTTGTGCCCTCGCCGGTTTGCAAAGCGCGGCAAGAGGGGCGAGCTTGACAGTCACATGGGTCGGCGTGACATCCAAGTGCGAAAGGGCGAAGCATTCTAGGCGCATGTTCCCACGGCCACCTTCGAAGCGTATCGGAAGTGAGGCGAGAGTGGGATTCTTAGCCAATCCAGCTTGGAAAATCCCGCGCAGTTTTGTGGCCATGATGGGGTGGCCTGTTGTGCTGTCGAGCAGCTGCACCACAACCTCCTCCCACGCATGTTCGCCGCGTCCGCAGTCCAGGCTTTTGGCGTGAACATGGATAAGTTCGGTGACGTGAAAGCCTGGCGCCAAGGGGCCGTCGGGCAATTCAATATGCAGTGGGATGTGCGCATCGGGCAATAGCTGGAGAAGCTCAGCCAGAGTTGCAGGGACGAACGTCATGGGATACTCCTTATTTCAAGATTCGTTTAATTAAATAAAAGTTGAAATGATGGATGAATGTCAAGCTCTGATTGCTTTTGCTGCGCTCTCTGAGGCGACGCGTCTCTCTATTTTGCGCCTCTTGGTTCAATCTGGCCGGCGCGGTCTGTCTGCGGGCGAAATCGCGGCGCGCTTGGATGTTCCCCCGCCCCGCTTGTCTTTTCATCTGCGCACGTTGGAGGCGGCTAGCTTGATCGCAGGCACACGAAAAGGGCGGCACATCATCTATTGTGTTGCGTTTGCAACGCTGGAGGATTTGGTGGCCTATGTCCTGGAGGAATGTTGCGGCGGTGGGCATTCTGAAAACGATTGCTGCACAGAGGACGATAAATGACAATAATAACGACACAGCGGGCCTTGTCAGATCGCTCTGACCTCGTTATGTGCATGTCTGTCCGCTCTGAACCGGCTTGAACCGGGTCATATTTTTGTGGATCAAACGCTCTGAAAAGACCGGCGGAGACAACCGCCTGGCCCGTCAAATGTTAAATAAAGGACCCCATAGCCACATGGCGCAAAATGCAACGATGGAGGAATTCGAAGCCCTCCTGAAAGAAAGTTTCGAAATTGACACGCCAAATGAAGGCTCTGTTGTAACGGGCAAGGTCATCGCCATAGAGGCGGGCCAAGCCATCATCGACGTAGGCTATAAAATGGAAGGGCGTGTCGACCTGAAAGAATTCGCAAATCCTGGAGAAGCCCCAGAAGTCGCGGTTGGCGACAACGTAGAAGTATTTTTACGCTCAGTCGAAAGCGTGAAAGGAGAGGCTGTGATCAGCCGTGAGATGGCCCGGCGTGAAGAAGCCTGGGATCGGTTGGAAAAAGCCTATGAAAACGAGGATCGTGTTGACGGTGCCATTTTTGGCCGTGTGAAAGGTGGCTTTACAGTTGATCTTGGCGGGGCCGTGGCGTTTTTGCCTGGCTCGCAAGTCGATGTGCGGCCTGTGCGCGATGCGGGTCCGTTGATGAACTTAAAACAACCTTTCCAGATCCTGAAAATGGATCGACGTCGTGGAAATATTGTCGTTTCGCGCCGCGCGATCCTTGAAGAAAGCCGTGCCGAGCAACGTGCAGAAGTCATTGGCAACCTCGAAGAAGGGATGGCTGTTGACGGTGTGGTGAAAAATATCACCGAGTATGGCGCGTTTATCGATCTCGGTGGGGTTGATGGATTGCTGCATGTCACAGATATTGCCTGGCGCCGGGTCAACGATCCGCGGGAAGTTTTGAACATCGGTGAGACGATAAAGGTTCAGGTGATCAAAATCAACAAAGACACTCATCGGATATCTTTGGGTATGAAGCAATTGCAAGAAGATCCCTGGAATGTTGTCGTGGCAAAATATCCCCTGGGGTCTGTTCACCACGGCCATGTCACGAACATCACGGATTATGGCGCTTTCGTTGAACTGGAAGCTGGTGTTGAAGGCCTTGTTCATGTCACCGAGATGTCTTGGACCAAGAAGAACGTTCATCCTGGCAAAATCGTATCCACAAGCCAGGAAGTTGAAGTCATGGTGTTGGAGATCGACCAGGTCAAGCGGCGCGTGTCCCTTGGGCTCAAACAGACCATGCGCAATCCTTGGGAGCTGTTTGAGGAAACCCATCCTGTCGGCACCCCTGTCGAAGGCGAAATCCGCAACATCACGGAGTTTGGACTTTTCATTGGCTTGCCTGGCGATATCGATGGTATGGTTCACTTGTCCGACTTGACCTGGGAAGGCCGAGGCGAAGACGTGATCGGCGACTATAACAAAGGCGATATGGTGAAGGCCGTTGTTTCAGAGGTCGATGTTGAAAAAGAGCGTATTTCTTTGTCCATCAAAGCCGCTGGAGAAGATCCGTTTAAACAAGCCACGGGTGACGTGAAGCGCGGAACGGTGATCACAGTTGAAGTGACGAAAATCGAAGATGGCGGTATCGAAGTGACTTATGAGGGCATGACTTCTTTCATTCGACGTTCGGACCTTAGCCGTGATCGTTCGGAACAGCGCCCGGAACATTTTCAAATTGGCGACAAAGTTGATGTGCGTGTGACCAATGTTGACAGCAAGTCACGCCGACTTGGGCTCTCCATTAAAGCTCGTGAAATTGCTGAAGAGAAGGAAGCCGTAGAACAATATGGATCTTCCGACTCAGGGGCATCGCTTGGTGATATCTTGGGGGCAGCCCTTAAATCGAATGATTGATTTGAAGACTAAGGACTTGATTGTCTTCCCAAGATAGGTTGGGAAGACGGTCGAGTCGTTGCTGTGTCATCAATATTCGAAGAAAACTCTTATTTGTGACATGTTTCTTTAGGGAATTTACATTTTTCCTTTTCAATTCGGATCTTTTTCAGAATAGAATAAGTTGGCAATGTTATAAGAATGACGCTTGAGGGAAAATGATACGCTCAGAGTTGATACAAAAAATAGCCGATGACAATCCTCATCTTTATTTAAGAGATGTTGAGAAAATCGTTGATACGATTTTTGAGGAAATCGTTGAGGCTATGGCCACAGGTGACCGGGTCGAGCTTAGGGGGTTTGGGGCATTCTCAGTAAAAAAGCGTGATGCACGGACTGGACGTAATCCACGAACTGGGGCGTCTGTGAACGTTGAAGAAAAATATGTCCCCTTCTTCAAAACTGGCAAGCTTTTGCGCGATAGGCTCAATGGTCACACAGATTGAGTCTCATCAAAGTGATACGATTAACTAAACTGATATTTTTGATTGTCCTTGGATTTCTGCTTGTGACTGTTTTGCTTGCAAATAGAAACAGTGTTGAGCTTCGCGGGCTGCCAGATGTCCTGGCAAATGTGATCGGTTTGCCGAATATGATCGTTCTGCCCCTTTACCTGGTGATCTTTGGTGCTGTGGTGCTCGGGTTGGCTTTGGGTTATCTTTGGGAGTGGTTGCGAGAATATAGGCTGCGGGCAGAGGGCGCGAAAGCCAAACGTGAAGCGGATCAGCTACACCGCAAAGTGCGGAAGATGCAACGTCGATCGGGTGATCATGACGATGATGTGATTGCTCTGATAGAGGGAAATGCCAAGCAGTGAAGCCGCAGATTGCCGTCAAGATATGCGGCGTAAAAACACTTGCCGATATTGATGCTGTCAATGCGACTGGTGTTTTCTATGTTGGATTGAATTTTTATCCAGGCTCACCACGTGTGCTTTCGCCACAGATTGCGCGCTCTCTGGCTTTGGCATGTCATCCAAATATCAAAAAAGTTGGCCTTGTTGTGGATATGGACGACGCTCAGCTTGCTCAGATCATAGACACTGTGCCAATTGATTATATACAACTCCATGGGCAAGAGGTGCCAGCGCGCGTCAAAGATATACGGGCGCGTTTCGGTCTGCCGGTGATTAAAGCGATTGGTTTGTCAGAGGAAAGCGATCTGGCTGAAATCGATCTTTTTGAAGATGTTGCCGATCAAATTTTGGTTGATGCGCGCCCTCCCAAAGGCAGCACCTTGCCAGGGGGCAACGGGGTGGCCTTTGACTGGCGATTGCTTTCCAATCGCACATTCTGGAAATGCCCATGGTTATTGGCGGGCGGACTTACGCCTCAGAACGTATCGGAGGCCATAGAAAAAACCGGAGCCTGCCAAGTTGATGTCAGCTCTGGTGTGGAGCATTCGGTGGGGCAGAAAGATCCCGCCCTGATCCGTGATTTTGTGGCAAACGCGCGGTCATCGCAGCCTTCCGCCGTCTCATAAAGAGGCGCACAACATATGTCAGTGTAGACGCACCAAAGCATGCCTTTTTTTACCCGCCGACAGCTTCATCGGGGTGGCAAAATCGCTTTGTGTCAAAAGTTGGCTTGGGTCGGTGACGCTTTTATCGTTGCAGCGCGCGCCGCCCTCGGCAATCAGTCGTTTGGCTTCCTTGCCTGACTTAGCCAGACCCGCCCGCACGATGAGTTGCACTATCGACATGCCGTCTGAAAGCTCCGCTTTGGACAAATCAAGCGTCGGCAAGTCGTCACCCACGCCCCCCTTTTCAAAGACATCCCGCGCGGTGGCCTCGGCGGTTGCGGCCGCCTGCGCCCCATGCAGCAAGGTGGTCACTTCATTGGCCAAAACAATCTTGGCATCGTTGATGTCCGACCCGCCAAGCGCGCCCAATCTGTCACATTCATCCAGGGGCAGTTCTGTGAACATGCGTAAGAATTTCCCAACATCGGCATCCGGCACATTGCGCCACCATTGCCAGAAAGCATACGGCGACATCATATCCTCATTCAACCACACAGCCCCCTCGGCGGATTTGCCCATCTTTTTGCCATCGGCCCTCGTGACCAGCGGTGTGGTTAGCCCAAAGGCGTCTGCAGCATCCATACGGCGAATAAGATTCGCGCCCGAGACAATGTTTCCCCATTGGTCAGAGCCGCCCATTTGCAAGATACAGTCGTATCGCCGGTAAAGTTCCAGAAAATCGTAACTTTGCAAAAGCAGATAGTTGAATTCAATAAAGCTGAGCGGTTGTTCCCGGTCGAGCCGCGATTTGACACTCTCAAAGGCCAACATACGATTGATGGTGAAGTGCTTGCCAATATCACGAAGAAAATCGATGTATTTGATCTCATCCAGCCATTCAGCATTGTTGACCAGAGGTGAATCTGTCGGGCCGTCGCCGTAAGAGATATATTTCGCGAACACACGGCGGATGCTTTGGGCATTTGCCTCAATCTGCTCCAGTGGGAGGATCTTGCGCATCTCATCTTTGCCCGAGGGATCACCCACCTTGGTCGTCCCGCCCCCCATCAATGTAATCGGGCGGTGGCCTGTTCGTTGCATCCAGCGCAGCAGCATGATCTGCACAAGGTTGCCGATGGTAAGAGACTGCGCCGTTAGATCAAACCCAATGTAGCCTGTCACAACCGTGGTGTAGAACCTCTGGTCGAGCTCTTCAATATCCGTACAATCGGCAAGAAAGCCGCGGGCAAGAATTTCCGTCAAAAATTCGGATTTGGGGTGGTAGGTCATCGCATCTGGTCTCATCATACTCTGGCAGGGACATAACCTGTGAAACCAGCAAGGGAAAGGGCAGATGACAGGAACTTGGGTGCTTGGTACGATGTCAGGAACGTCACTTGACGGTGTAGATGCCGCCTGCCTGCGCACCGATGGTGTGGATATTTTTGAGTTTGGTCCCCATGCCTATCGCCCCTATGCAGCCAAGGAGCGTCGTCAGTTGCAAAAGGTATTGGGCTGTTGGCCGGATGATCCCGGTGTCGCAGAAGCGGCGGAGATGATTGAACGTGCCCATGCTCAGCTTATTACAGATCTTCCCGGTGATCTTGTGGGCTTTCATGGACAAACCTTGGCGCATGAGCCCGAGGGGCGGGGCACACACCAAGCATGCGATGGCGCGCGCCTGGCCCAGGCCATTGGGCGCCCGGTTGTGTGGGACTTTCGCACGGCAGATGTCACCTTAGGCGGGCAGGGGGCACCGCTTGCCCCGGCCTTTCATTTCGCCTGTGCGCGCTGGATCGGTGCGACCAAGCCGGTGGCGTTTCTCAATCTTGGCGGGGTGGGTAATCTGACCTGGGTTGATCCAACGGCAGACACGATGGGGCAGGGCCTGTTGGCGTTTGATACCGGTCCCGCCAATGCGCCGCTCAATGATCTGGTGCAGGCTTCGGGCCTGGGGGATTACGATGCAAACGGGGCGTTGGCGGCACAGGGGCAGGTGGACAGGGATGCTTTGCAAGCCGCTTTGGCGCGCCCTTATTATGCGCGCATCCCACCCAAATCGCTTGATCGCGATGTGCTGTCGCCGAATTTGCAGACATTAAACCCTGCGGATGCCGCGGCCACTCTTGTCGCCTTGATCGCAGAGACGGTGTGGCTGGGGGTACAACATTGCCCCCAAATACCTCATGACCTTTTGGTCACAGGGGGCGGGCGTAAAAATCCCACCATAATGGCCGCTTTGAAGGCGCGCCTATCCTTATCGGTCCGCCCGGTTGAAGAGGTCGGCTTAGACGGGGACATGCTGGAGGCACAAGCCTTTGGCTATCTTGCTTTGCGCGTGAAGCGTGGTTTGCCAACCAGTTTTCCCTCCACCACAGGGGTGCGGGCCGCGGTTGGGGGCGGGCAAATTTCTCAACCCGGGCTGGACAGCGCCTGATGTGGACCGTAGCAAGACAACAATCATAAGAGGCCGAAGACATGGTTGCACGCGTAATCCCCGTAAACCCGTTTGATCTTGTGATCTTCGGGGCCACCGGTGATTTAGCGCGCCGTAAAATCCTACCGGGTCTTTATCGCCGCGCCTGCGCAGGACAGATGCCTGCTGCCGCCCGTGTGATCGGTGTCGCCCGTAGTGACTTGACGCCAGAGGCATTTCGCAAAGAGGTGCGCGCCGCGCTTTTCACGTTCCTGCCCCATGGCGAATGCCCTGCGATCAAGATTGATGCCTTTCTGGCACAACTTGATTACGTGTCGCTGGATGCCCAAGGAGAGGTTGGCTGGACAGCGCTTCGGGAAAAGATGCGCCCAGGCGATGTGGTGCGCGCTTTTTACTTTTCTGTCAGCCCGGCGCTGTTTGGCGATATCGCCCAAAGGTTGAAAGCCTATGGTATTGCAGGCCCGGACAGCCGGATCGTTGTTGAAAAGCCTTTTGGTGATGATTTGGCCAGTGCGCAGGCGCTGAATGCAGCCTTGCGGGCAAGTTTTCATGAGGCGCAAATTTACCGCATCGACCATTATCTTGGCAAAGAGACAGTGCAAAACCTTATGGCTATTCGCTTTGGCAATATCCTGTTTGAACCGCTTTGGAACGCGCAATACATCGATCACGTGCAAATCACGGTTGCGGAAACGGTTGGGGTTGCGGGGCGAGGTGCATATTATGACGCCTCAGGCGCTATGCGAGATATGGTGCAAAACCATTTGATGCAGCTTCTTTGTCTGACAGCGATGGAACCCCCCTCTCGATTTGAACCTGATGCGGTGCGTGATGAGAAACTCAAAGTGATCCGGGCGCTTGATCCCGTCGCACCACATGACATTGTGCGGGGTCAGTATGGCGGAAAGGATGGTGGCCCGGCATACTTGGACGATGTTGAGACGGATGAGTCTTTGACCGAGAGTTTTATCGCCCTCAAACTTGGCCTGTCGAACTGGCGGTGGAAAGGGACCCCGTTTTATCTGCGCACGGGTAAGCGCCTTACCGCTCGGCGCTCAGAGATTGTTGTCCAGTTCAACACCCCACCGCATTCAATCTTTGGGCCGCAAACATCAGGCAGCCCTAACCGTTTGTCCATCCGGTTGCAGCCCGATGAAGGCATTGAATTGTTTGTCACAATCAAAGAGCCTGGACCGGGCGGGATGCGGTTGATGGATGTGCCCCTTGATATGACCTTTGCCGAGGCGCTTGGCCCGGCCGCTGCCGACGTCCCCGATGCTTATGAGCGGCTGATTATGGATGTGATCCGTGGCAATCAAACGCTGTTCATGCGTGGCGACGAGGTGGAGGCCGCCTGGGCTTGGACCGATCCCACGATTGCAGCTTGGACAGAAGCCGCACAAAAGCCGTTGCTTTATGCGCCAGGCTCGAGCGGGCCGGAAGAGGCGCTGGCCCTGATCCACCGAGATGGGCGCCGGTGGCACCCCTTGAGTTAAAGAGGAAGCGGATGTTTTGGGAAAAGATCGCTGAACTGAAAGATTTGACCGGTGCGAATATCCGGGAGCTGATCAAAGATGCTGATTTGACCTCTATAAAGCGGTTGCAGCATGGGGATTTTGTGTTTGATTTCTCCCGAACATCAATCACGCGGCATGTTTGGCAGGCGTTGATTGCGTTGGCGGCTCCTGTGCCAGAGGCGCGGGAGGCGATGTTTGAGGGCCAGAAAATCAACGTCACAGAACAGCGTGCGGTTTTGCACACAGCCCTGCGCGCGCGCGACGGGGCCGTGATTCCGGTCGAGGGTCAAGACGTTATGCCACAGGTGCGCGCGACCTTTGCACGGATGCGTGCCTTTGCGCAATCCGTGCGCGATGGCTCTTATCGCGGGGCAGGGGGTGCGATTCGGGATGTTGTGAATATCGGCATTGGCGGCTCTGATCTGGGGCCGGCCATGGCGGTGCGGGCGCTCGCCCCCTTTGCTGATGGGCCACAGGTGCATTTTGTTTCAAACATCGATGGGGCAGATTTCACCGATACGGTGCGTGGTCTTGATCCGTCGACCACACTGATCATCGTCGCCTCCAAGACATTCACAACCCTAGAGACCATGACAAATGCAGAAACCGCGCGGCAGTGGATGGCGGCCTTGCCTGACCCAGCTGCGCAGTTTGTTGCGGTGTCTACGGCAACGGCGCGTGTGGCGGCCTTTGGGATTGCTGAAGACCGGATGTTTGGCTTCGCCGATTGGGTTGGTGGGCGCTATTCCCTGTGGGGGCCGATTGGTCTGGCTTTGATGATTGCCATTGGCCCTGAACGGTTTGAAGATTTCCTGGCTGGCGGGCGAGATATGGACGATCACTTTCAATCTGCGCCGCTGCAGAGGAATATCCCCGTGGCCCTGGCTTTGGTTGGCCTGTGGCATCATCAGGTCTGTGGTTATCCCACACGCGCTGTCATCCCCTATGACCAGCGCCTCAGCCGCTTGCCCGCCTATCTTCAACAACTGGAAATGGAGAGCAATGGAAAATCCGTTTGCCTTGATGGCGCCCCGAGCCCAGGGCCAACTGGCCCTGTTGTTTGGGGAGAGCCGGGGACAAATGGACAACATGCGTTTTTCCAGCTGATCCACCAGGGGCCGACACCTATGCCCGTGGACTTTTTGTTGGCGGCACGCGGCCATGAGCCAACGCTCGACCATCATCACCGCCTGATCATCGCAAACTGTCTGGCACAAGCCAAGGCGTTGACAGATGGACGCAGTGTTGAAGAAGTGCGTTCTCGGTTTGGGCATAAAGACACAGGTCTTGCCCCGCATCGGGCCTTTTTGGGCAACCGTCCCTCAACGCTCATGCTGTATCCAAAGCTCACCCCTTTTGTGCTGGGACAAATCATTGCCTGTTATGAACACCGCGTGTTTGTGGAGGGCGTTATTCTTGGGATCAACTCCTTTGATCAATGGGGTGTTGAACTCGGCAAGGAAATGGCCACCGAACTAGGTCCGTTGTTAGATACCCCTGGCGCTCAGCCTGAGGATAGGAGCGATCAGGCGACAAATTTCGCTGTAGAACAGATCATGGCATGGCGTTCTTCCATAAATAGATAGCTAAGGCCGCTCGTCTATTTCATGCTTTGCCGATCCATCCGCCGCCATAAACCCGGGTGCCGTTGGGGTCATAGAACACACAAGCCTGACCGGGGCTAACGCCTTCTTCCGCGTCAACCAATTCAACGTGGGCCGTCGTTGTAGAAGTTGGATAGACAAGTGCCTCGCGCGGGGGGCGGGTGGAGCGGATCTTGACATCGAGCCGCCATACATCCTTGCTTTGAAACGCATGATCCCCAAGCCAATTGACCGTGTGCAAAGGCACAATGCGTGTCATCAGCATGTCTTTTGGACCCACAATCACTTGCCTTTTGTCCGGGTCGAGCCGCACCACATAAAGCGGGTCTGAAAGTCCACCGATCCCCAAGCCCCGCCTTTGTCCAACGGTGTAATGAATCACGCCGGGGTGCGTGCCCAGAACGCGACCATCGGCATGAACGATATCACCGGGTTCCCCAGCCCCCGGCTTCAATTTTTCAATCACAGAGGCATAGTTCCCATCTGGGACAAAGCAAATGTCCTGACTGTCGGGTTTAGAGGCCACACTCAGCCCGTATTTTTCCGCAAGCGCTCGTGTTTCGTGTTTTGAGGCCAGATGACCCAAAGGAAATCGCAGATACGCAAGTTGTTCCCGGGTTGTGCTGAAGAGAAAGTAACTTTGATCGCGTGCCAGATCGACCGCGCGGTGCAAATGCGGACCATTTGGCCCAATCTTGCGCTGGATATAGTGCCCAGTGGCCATGCAATTCGCCTCGAGATCCTTTGCGGTTTCCAATAAGTCTTGGAATTTGACCCGCTCATTGCAACGAATACACGGCACAGGCGTTGCTCCCGCCAGGTAACTTTCTGCAAATTCCTCCATAACGGCTTGTTTGAACTGATTTTCATAATCAAGTACGTAATGTGGAAAGCCGAGGGTTTCTGCAACACGTCTAGCGTCATGGATATCACGTCCTGCACAGCAGGCGCCTTTTTTCGCCAAAGCCATGCCGTGATCATACAGTTGCAGAGTGATACCAACGACATCATAGCCTTCGCTGGCAAGCTTGGCTGCAACAACAGAGCTGTCGACGCCGCCGGACATGGCCACAACAACACGTGTCTGGCTTGGAGGTTTGTCGAACCCTAGCGCATTCAGTTTCGTCTCAAGATTTTGCATGTTGCGCACAACTCTATGAAATGTCTAAGAAAGTTTGAAGTATTCTGGTGCAGCAATTTCACCGCACCTTAAAGAATATATAGGCAAGGATCGTGAAAAACACGAGGTTTTTCATGCATATTCGCCGTTCTCAAACACCGCATACAGTGACGTTACCGGATGGCTCTACGCTGTCGCGGTCGGATTTGCCCCCCGTTGGCACAAACCGTTGGGTGGCAAGCCGCAAAGCCAGGGTCGTATTGGCGGTAACCGCCGGACTGATTTCACAAAAAGATGCTATGGAGATGTATGGGTTGAGCGAAGAAGAATACGTTTCTTGGGTTCAAGCAATCTCTGTTCACGGAGTGCAGGGATTGAAAACAACTCAAATTCAAAAATTGAGATAATATTCTTTCCATTATTATTTGCAAAAATAATAACCCTTAGTTAACCTTTCTTGAATTAATTTGTAGAATATAGGGACTGAGGGAAAATGGAGAGAGCGTCATGCGTGTTTTATTAGTTGAAGATGATCCGACAACATCAAAAAGTATCGAAATGATGCTCACAAATGCGAATTTAAATGTATATTGCACTGATATGGGAGAAGAGGGTATAGATCTTGCCCGCTTGTACGATTATGACATTATCGTATTGGATCTTAATCTTCCAGATATGACGGGTTATGAAGTTTTACGTCAGCTGCGTTTGGCACGTATAGAAACCCCTACACTGATTCTCTCTGGCTCTGATGATACGGAAAGCAAAATTAGGGGCTTTGGCTTTGGAGCGGATGATTATATGACCAAACCGTTCCACCGCGAAGAACTTGTTGCCCGCATTCATGCGATTATTCGTCGGTCAAAAGGACACTCACAGTCGATCATTAAGACAGGTAAGATCGAGGTTAATCTGGATACAAAAACTGTAGAGGTTGAGGAAGGGCCCGTTCACTTGACCGGTAAAGAATATCAGATGTTAGAGCTTTTAAGCCTGCGTAAAGGTACAACCTTAACAAAGGAAATGTTTCTAAATCATCTTTACGGTGGCATGGATGAACCAGAACTTAAAATTATTGATGTATTTATCTGCAAGCTGCGTAAAAAACTGAATGAAGCCACGGGCGGTGACAATCATATCGAAACAGTCTGGGGACGCGGTTATGTTCTCCGTGATCCTAGTGAGGCAAGCAGCTATCATAAAATCGCTGTTTGAGCTTGAAATTAAATGTCTACATTTGCCTGCCAAGGTTTAACAAGATTACCAAAGCGTGTGAAGCGGCCTTCATAGCTTAATTCCACTGTGCCAATCGGCCCATGCCTTTGTTTGCCAATGATCAGTTCAGCCTTGCCATGGACATCTGACATGGCCTGTTGCCAAGCTGTGAGCTTTTCGATGTTTTGCTCACCGGGCTTTTCGCGTTCTTTGTAATATTCCTCACGATAAACAAACATCACCACATCGGCGTCTTGTTCAATGGATCCCGACTCGCGCAGATCTGAAAGTTGGGGGCGCTTGTCTTCGCGCGCTTCAACCTGACGGCTGAGCTGTGACAAAGCGATCACAGGTATGTCGAGCTCTTTGGCAATGGCTTTTAAACCCTGGGTGATCTCGGAAACTTCGTTCACCCGGCTGTCTTTGGCCGAAGCTGCGCGGACCAGTTGCAAGTAATCAACAATCAGCACATCTAGCCCATGCAGCCTTTTTTGGCGTCGGGCACGCGCCGCGAGTTGATTGATCGGCAAAGCAGGTGTGTCATCAATGTAAAGTGGACAGGTTTCCAACATTTTTGCGGCTTCCACGAACCGTCGAAATTCTGCTTCCGTCATATCGCCGCGGCGAATTTGCTCCGACGGGACTTCTGACGTTTCAGACAAAATGCGTGCAGCCAGTTGTTCGGCGGACATCTCAAGTGCGAAAAAGCCTACTCTGCCGCCGTCAACGGCACCTTCACGCCCATCGGGCAAAATTCCCTGTTGATAGGATTTTGCGATGTTAAAGGCAATATTAGTGGCCAGTGCCGTTTTTCCCATGGAGGGACGTCCGGCAAGGATCAGTAAATCAGATCGGTGAAGTCCCCCCAACTTACGATCAAGATCGTCAAACCCGGTGGATAACCCGGCCAAGCCCCCCTGGCGCTGATAAGCGGCATTGGCCACATTCACAGCGTCTTTTATTGCAAAGGCAAAACCCTTGAACCCCGTTTCGCTTTTGCCCCGTTCCGCCAAGGAATAGAGATGTTGTTCAGCTTCAACGATTTGCTCTGACGGCGGCACATCCAGGCTGACATCGCGTGCCTTTTCAGAAATGTTTTGGCCAAGTGAAATCAATTCACGCCGGACAGCCAGTTCATAAATTAGCTTGGCATACTCTTTGACGGCATAAGCGGCAATCGCGCTGCCGGCCAGCGTCACAAGATAGGCCGCCCCGCCGACGGCTTGAAATCCAGGATCGTCTTCTAAAAACGCTTTTAATGTAACAGGGGTGACTAAGGTATTTTTTTTAATCCGTGTCCCTGCAATCGTCCAAATCCGGGCATGGAGCGGATCATAAAAGTGATCTGCCTTGATCACCTCCTCGGCTTGGTCATGGAGCTCGTTGTTTGTCAGAATTGCCCCAAGCAACTGTTGCTCGGCCTCAATGTTGTAGGGAAGCGCTTCAGTTTCAGGTGCGGGATTGGTATCCCCAGAGAAATTTGTGGGCTTATTCATGTCGCTCTCAGTCGTTTAAAACAACATACACGAAGAGGTCCGCAGGGCGCAAATTGGAAATCTTGTGGATAATCTGTGAAGTCTGTGTTGAAAAGTGGATTTAGTCTTTCACGGGTGCATTGGCGGCTTGCCAGGCGCGCGGATCGCTTAGGAAGTGTTCGACCGCGTGGATTGTGTCTGCCGCGAAACGGTTCTGGGCTTTAGCCTCGCGAATGACATCCCACCATGTGCACAGATGATGCAAAGTCACGCCTTCTGCCGCAAGTGTTGCCGTCATCTGAGGGAAAATACCGTAAGAGAAGATAACGGCCACATGATGACACTGCGCACCTGTGTCGCGTATCGCCTCGATAAACGACAGTTTTGAGCCACCATCCGTCGTCAAATCCTCAATTAGCAACACACGGTCCCCGTCTTTCATTGCGCCTTCGATACGGGCATTGCGGCCGTAACCTTTTGGTTTTTTGCGGACATAAGCCATTGGCAGCGCCATACGTTCCGCAATGAAGGCGGCAAACGGAATACCGGCGGTCTCGCCGCCGGCAACCACATCAAAGGCTTCAAAGCCCGCAGCCCGCATAACGGTTATGGTCAAGAAATCCATCAGGGCCGCACGGGCGCGGGGATAAGCGATCAATTTTCGACAATCGATATACGTCGGGGAGGGGAGGCCGCTGGCCAGGATAAAAGGTGGGCTGCTGCGCAGGTGCACAGCGTCGATCTCCAGCAGAATACGCGTGGTTTGGGTGGCGATGTCGTTCTGGTTCGGCAGCGTTCCGGTGATCATGGCGCGACACTCCAGTAAAGCGGATGTCCAGGATCAAAGACCGTCACAGTTTCCCCCTCGACAGTCAGCTTCTCTGGATAGCTGACGGGGGTGTCCTGTTTGATCAGTGTGATCTGTCCTGTATTTATGGGCAGGCCATAGTGCTGGGCGCCATTGGTTGAAGTGAAGGCCTCAAGCCGGTCGAGCGCGCCTTCTTCCTCAAAAACATGGGCAAGACAGGACAGTGTGTTGGTGGCGGTAAAACATCCCGCACACCCGCAGGCGGTTTCTTTGGCGCTGTCAGGATGCGGGGCGGAATCTGTGCCAAGGAAAAATTTTGCATCCCCCGAGGTGGCGGCTTTGCGCAAGGCTTCTTGATGGGTGCGGCGTTTGACAACCGGCAGACAATAATAATGCGGCCGAATCCCGCCCACAAGCATGTGGTTGCGATTGATCATCAGATGATGTGTGGTGATCGTTCCCGCAATGTTGGCTCCGCCTTCTTGGACATAGGCGATCCCGTCCACTGTGGTGATATGTTCCAGTGTCACTTTTAAGTCTGGTGTTGCGCGCCTGATCGGGTCCAAAACACGGTCTAAGAAAACAGCTTCGCGGTCAAAGATATCGACGTCGGGGTCTGTGACCTCTCCATGCACACAGAGGTGTAAACCAAGTTCCGCCATCGTCTCTAGGACAGCGCGCACATTCTCAAGATTGCGCACGCCGGAGGCAGAATTGGTCGTCGCGCCCGCAGGGTAAAGTTTCACAGCGCGGACAATACCACTTTGATAGGCTGCTCGAATATCAGACGGTTGGGTGGCCTCTGTCAGATAAAGCGTCATCAGGGGTGTGAATTCCGTGTCCCTTGGTAAAGCCGCGCGGATGCGACTGTGGTAGCTTTCGGCATCTTTGACTGTGACCACAGGCGGAACAAGGTTGGGCATGATCAAGGCGCGGACAAAGTGCCGGGCTGACTCTGGCACAACTGTGTTCAACAGCGCCCCATCTCGGAGGTGCAAATGCCAGTCATCGGGGCGGGTCAGCGTCAGGCGTGTGGTCATGCATCCACAGTAACGCCCTGAAAGCATAAGGCCAAGCCATGACAATTGCAGAATGTATCCATGCGCAGTAAAAGAAATAAAATTCGGAGAATAAAATGAACGTTGAAAGCCCTCTGATCCAACCGGCGTCGAACGATATACAATCAACCGAAATGGCACATTTCGACTGGGCCGATCCCCTTCGGTTGGAGCAGCAACTCGCTGAAGACGAACGTATGTTGCGCGATGCCGCCGCAGACTTTGCCCAAGCAGAGCTTCGCCCAGGGGTCACGGACGCTTTTGAAACAGAACAGACTGATCGCGCTGTGATCGAGGCGATGGGAAACATCGGTCTTTTGGGGATGACAATTCCAGAAGAATACGGCGGGTTGGGGGCCAGCTATGTCAGCTATGGGTTGGCTGCGCGCGAGATTGAGCGCGTTGATTCGGGCTATCGCTCGATGATGTCGGTGCAAAGTTCCTTGGTGATGTATCCGATTTACGCCTATGGCACCGAGGATCAACGCTGGAAATACCTCCCGGCACTTGCCGCTGGCACGCTTGTAGGCTGTTTCGGCCTTACCGAGCCAGAGGCCGGATCCGATCCGGCCGGCATGACAACGCGGGCACAGAAAACAGAAACAGGCTACAAACTCACAGGGTCTAAGACATGGATTTCGAATGCGCCTTTTGCCGATGTCTTTGTGGTTTGGGCCAAATCAGACGCCCATGACGGAAAAATCAAGGGATTTATTCTTGAAAAAGATATGAAAGGCCTGTCGGCCCCGAAAATCGACGGAAAGCTGTCCCTGCGCACCTCCACAACAGGTGAGATTGTCATGGACGGTGTCGAGGTGCCTGAAGAGGCCCTTTTGCCCGGTGTCGAAGGGCTGAAAGGTCCATTTGGATGTTTGAACCGGGCCCGTTACGGCATCTCTTGGGGGGTGATGGGCGCGGCAGAATTTTGTTGGCATGCGGCACGCGAATATGGGCTTAATCGCAAACAATTCGGCCGTCCCCTTGCGCAAACGCAACTTTATCAGAAGAAATTGGCCGATATGCAAACCGGTATCGCCTATGGTTTGCAGGCGGTTTTGCAGGTGGGGCGCTTGATGGATGCAAACCAAGCCGCGCCCGAGATGATCTCGATGATTAAGCGCCAAAATTGTGGTATGGCCTTAGAGATTGCACGCACAGCACGGGATATGCATGGCGGCAATGGCATTCAACAAGATTACGGTGTTATGCGGCATATGCTCAACCTGGAGACGGTGAACACCTATGAGGGCACGCATGATATACATGCCCTGATCCTTGGACGCGCACAAACAGAGTTGCAGGCCTTTTATTAACAAACCGTTAGATAGTTTTGGCCTCTGTCGACGTTTCCCCCTCCTCCTGCGCTTTTTCCGTCAGGGCGGTTTCAAGCTCTTTGTTAAGCTCCCGTGCCCGCGCCACATAGGCCTCATTTTTTTCAACGGGTATATTGGGATCCCACAGACCGGCCAATTCGCGCAGCGCTTCGCGGTCAATTTTGAAGAAGGTGCGTTCAGCCTCATAGGCTTCGAATTCTGAAAAATTCATGTTCTCAAGCACATAACGCCCTGCACGCAAGGAGCTGTCAAACATCTCACGCACAATGTCATTGGCGCCTGCTTGAAACAGTTCATAGACATGGGTGCGGTCATAAGCGCGGGCCACGATGTGCAGATCAGGCCGTTGTTTGCGCGCATAGGCCACCAGCTTGGTGGTTTGATGCCTGTCATCCATCGCGGCCACAAGGACCCGTGCACTCTCGAGCCCTGCGGCATGAAGAAGCTCGGGCCGGGTTGGATCACCGAAGAAACTTTTAAACCCGAAGCGGCGCATCAGTTGGATGACGTCAAAATCATTGTCCATAACGATTGTTTTAATGCCCGCCATTTGCATCATCCGGTTGACCACTTGGCCAAAGCGGCCAATGCCCGCGATGATGACAGGTTGCTGATCGTCGATGTCATCATGGGGCGTCTGTTCGCTTTGGAGGCCAAGGCGCGGGGCAATTTGTTCGTAAAGGACAAACAGCACAGGCGTGAGCAACATAGACAGGGCGATGACCAGAAGCAGAATTTGGTTGAGCTCTGCAGGAATAACATTTTGCTGAACGCTGAAGGCGGCCAGGACAAATCCAAATTCCCCGGCTTGGGCAAGGCTGAGGGTAAACAGCAGCCGGTCCCGCCCTTGCAGTCGAAAAAGAACGGCCAGGAAAAACAGAATGGCCATTTTCAAAGCAATCAAGCCAAATGTCACCCCAAGGATCAGGGCCGGTTGGGACGAAAATGTTTCAAAGTTGATGCCCGCCCCAACCGTGATGAAGAAAAGCCCCAGCAGAAGGCCTTTGAAGGGTTCGATATCGGCCTCCAGCTCATGTCGAAATTCAGAGTTTGCCAGTACAACACCGGCCAGGAAGGTCCCCAAGGCCGGCGAAAGCCCCACAATCAGCATCAAAGCTGCCACACCAACAACAAAAAGCAGTGAAACAGCGGTATACATTTCCCGCAGCCGGGCCATATGGACATAGCGAAAAATCGGCCGGGTGAGGAAATGCCCCCCTAAGACCACGGCAACAATCGCCCCCAAGGTCACAAGCGTAACAGCCCAGGGCGGCAATGTCTCGATAAAGTGTAAAACGGCCAAAGTGCCCTCATCCCCATGGCTGCCATGGTGTGTGTCACCGTGGTCTCCGCCATGGGCTGCATTGTTCAGATTGGGCAGGATCAACAAAGGGATCACCGCGAGCATTGGGATCACGGCGATGTCTTGGAACAGAAGAACGGTGAAAGCGCAGCGTCCGCCGGGGCTCGGCATCAGTTGCTTTTCTCCCAATGTTTGCAGGACAATCGCGGTTGATGAGAGCGCGAAGATCATGCCAATCGCAAGTGCTGACTGCCAAGGTTGCCCAAACGCAAAGGCGATGGCCGCAATCAGGGCTGTTGTCAAACCGACCTGGAGCCCGCCGAGCCCCATCAACTTGTGCCGCATATCCCACAGCGCGCGGGGTTCTAATTCTAGCCCAATCAGAAACAGCATCATCACAACGCCAAATTCTGCAAAATGTTGGATCTCTTGGGCCTCTGCGCCAACAAGTCCAAGCACGGGGCCAATGGCAATCCCCGCCATCAGATAGCCCAGCACCGACCCCAGTTTAAAGCGGACGGCCAAAGGCACGGCAATGACAGCAAAGGCCAAATAAAGCGATGCGGAGATCAGGAATGATTCCATACGTTTATCCTACTCAAGCGGTTGTTTAAACGTTTACATGTTCCCTGCGCAGGCGCAATCGTTCATGACCACAAGCATCTTGGCAAAAGTGCTTCTGGGGCTTAGATGATAATGAATATGACCATAGCTCCGTTGATTGACCCGTTTTTGCGCCCGATCACTTACCTGCGTGTGTCGGTGACCGATCGTTGTGATTTTCGTTGTGTCTACTGCATGGCGGAACAGATGACTTTTCTGCCCAAAAAGGACCTGCTGAGTCTTGAGGAGTTGGACCGTCTGTGTTCTCGGTTTATTGCCCATGGCGTGCAGAAGTTGCGCATCACGGGGGGGGAGCCCTTGGTGCGTAAAGATATTCTCACCTTTTTTCGCGCCATGGCCCGGCATTTGGAACGTGGGACGCTAAAAGAGCTTACGCTGACAACAAATGGCAGCCAACTCGCGCGGTTTGCGGATGATCTTTATGCCTTAGGGGTGCGCCGGATCAATGTGTCCCTTGATACGCTCCAGGCCGAAAAATTTGCACGTATCACGCGCTGGGGGCGTCTTGAGCAAGTCAAAAAAGGCATCGCTGCGGCGCAAGCCGCGGGGCTGCGAGTGAAAATCAACGCCGTGGCATTGAAAGGTGTCAATGAGGATGAGCTTTTCGATCTGCAAGCTTGGTGTGCCGCCGAAGACATGGATTTGACCTTCATCGAAGTGATGCCTATGGGCGATATCGGCAATGAAAACCGCCTTGATCAATATTGGCCACTCAGCGATTTGCGTCAGCATCTGGCGGAACGGTTCACACTGATTGATCTGGCGGAGCGCACAGGCGGCCCTGCGCGGTATGTGAGACTTGCACAAACAGGACAAAAGATTGGCTTTATCACCCCGCTGAGTCATAACTTTTGCGAAAGCTGTAATCGTGTGCGCGTGACCTGCACGGGAGAGCTTTATATGTGCCTTGGTCAGGAAGATCGCGCCGATTTGCGCGCGCCCCTGCGGACTTCATCTGGGGATGCGTTGCTTGACACCACCATTCGCGCGGCGATTGCCCGCAAGCCAAAAGGGCATGACTTTGACTACTCTCGGCAACGTACAGATGGGCAAATGCCCCGCCATATGAGCCATACTGGCGGATAATACATAGAACACACTTGGAGAGCCTTTGATGCCCGTGAAAAACCGATTTGCCGAATTGTTGCCAGAGATCACCGCCTGGCGGCATGATCTCCACGAGAACCCTGAGATTTTGTTTGACACCCATCGGACATCCGCGCTGGTGGCGGAAAAGCTCAAAGAATTTGGCTGTGACGAGGTGGTTGAAGGGATTGGGCGCACAGGTGTTGTTGGGGTCATCCATGGACGCAGCGATAGTGCTGGCAAGGTCATCGGTCTGCGCGCCGACATGGACGCCCTTCCGATAGAGGAGAAAACCGGGCTGCCCTATGCTTCTAAAATATCCGGTGCGATGCACGCCTGTGGCCATGACGGACATACAGCGATGCTTCTGGGGGCAGCGAAATATCTCAGCGAAACTCGTAATTTCGACGGTAAAGTCGTGGTGATCTTTCAGCCCGCCGAAGAAGGCGGTGCGGGCGGTAAAGAAATGTGTGACGATGGTATGATGGCGCGTTGGAATATCCAAGAGGTCTATGGCATGCACAACTGGCCGGGTCTGCCCCCGGGCAGCTTTTCAATCCGGCCAGGGGCGTTTTTCGCCGCGGCCGATCAGTTCGAAATCATATTGGACGGCAAAGGCGGCCATGCGGCCAAACCCCAAGAAACAGTCGATACAACTGTGATGGCCGCCCATTTGGTGACAGCGCTGCAAACCATTGTCAGCCGCAATGCCAATCCTGTGGATCAAATCGTCGTCTCTGTCACATCCTTTCAAACGTCGTCGAATACGCATAATGTGATTCCCCAACAGGTTTTCTTGGGTGGCACAGCACGCACAATGACAGCAGAGATGCGGGATCTGGCGGAACGTCGGATTGCAGAGATCACGGAAGGCCTTGCCGCCAGTTTCGGGGGCACAGCCAAAGTGGTGTACAACCGAAATTATCCTGTGATGGTGAACTCTGAGGGCCAAACCGATTTCGCCGCAGAGATTGCGCGTAGTATTTCAGGGGGTTGTGCCGATGCACCACTGGTCATGGGGGGGGAGGATTTCGCCTTTATGTTAGAGGAACGCCCAGGGGCCTACATCCTTTTGGGCAATGGCAACTCAGCCCCGGTGCACAATCCGGAATATAATTTCAACGATGAGATTATTCCCGTTGGATGTTCTTGGTACGCCGAGATAGCTGAACAACGCATGCCAGTCCGATGATAGACACTCTCTAAATGCCATCTTCGTTGACAGTTTTTATCCTTCGATTTATTTGTTACTCAATGGGGGTTGATAAATGCCGTTGAGAATAATTGCTGTGATTGTCAGTTTTTTGTTGGCAGGGCCCGTCTTGGCCAATGATGTCGTCACTCAAATCCCAGTGGATGAGGATTTTGTTGAAAATCGGATTTCTTGGACCAGCGGACACGACAGTTACGTTTTTCGAACGCGTCTGATTGGGCAAGATGGGATGATATTATTTTGCGGTGTTGGTGTTTATCTCAGTGGGCAATATCGCTCTGCCACCAATAAGGGATTGCGCGACGCAGAGTTAAAAGTAAACGGTCAAACTGTGCTGCGCGACGTCCGGTATTTCGCCGTTGCAAACTCAACGCGTGCGCTTGATACAGCCACAGCGAACTGCGCCTCTGCCGGTCCGATCCCACAAAACATTGATAGTATCGATTTTAAACTTGGACGTTTGCAAGCGCGTAATTGATCTGAGTGTCACCTATCTCTGAAATGCTCAATCTGCGCCTGCCAAAAACTGCGACTCCAGCCACTTCTCCAGCCAATGGATTGTGTAATGACCGCTCTGGATATCAGGCTCTTCGAGTAGGGCATGAAACAGCGGAACGGTGGTGTCGACCCCATCGATAATCAATTCCCCAAGCGCGCGTTTCAGACGGGCTAAGGCCTCTGGGCGGTCACGGCCATGCACAATGAGCTTGCCGATCAAACTGTCATAATAGGGCGGGATAGAATAGCCATCGTACAGGGCCGAGTCTATCCGCACTCCTAAACCACCTGGCGCATGATACTGTGTAACTCGTCCAGGGCAGGGGGCAAAATTGGGCAAGCGTTCCGCGTTGATCCGCACCTCTATCGCATGCCCGTTAATCGTTAAAGCCTCTTGTGAAAACGAAAGCGGCAGACCAGCAGCCACCCGGATCTGTTCACGCACCAAATCGACACCAAAGATACTTTCGGTAACGGGATGTTCGACTTGCAGACGCGTGTTCATCTCAATGAAGTAAAACTCACCATCTTCATAAAGAAATTCGATTGTGCCTGCGCCAATGTATTTGATCGTTCCCACAGCCTCAGCACAGACGTTCCCAATCTGCGCACGTGTTTCGCTATCGATTGAGGGGCCAGGGGCCTCTTCGAACACTTTTTGATGGCGTCTTTGCAGGGAACAATCTCGTTCCGCCAGATGGACGGCATTGCCTTTGCCATCCCCAAAGATTTGAATTTCAATGTGTCGCGGTTTGCCCAAGTATTTTTCGATATAGACCTCATCATTGCCAAAAGCGGCCTTGGCTTCTGCGCGCGCTGTGCGAAACGCTGTCTCAAGCTCTTCAGCGGTACTGGCCAGCTTCATGCCCCGTCCGCCGCCACCGGCTGTGGCTTTGACAATTACGGGAAAGCCGATCTCTGAACTCACAGCTTTTGCGGTCTCAAAATCTGGCACACCACCATCAGACCCAGGCACACAGGGTACGCCCAGGGCTTTCATCGTGTCTTTGGCTGTAATCTTATCGCCCATGATACAGATGTGTTCCGCCGAGGGACCAATGAATGTCAGCCCATGATCCTCAACCGCTTGCACAAAGGTTTGGTTTTCGCTCAAGAATCCATAGCCCGGATGAATTGCCTCTGCCCCCGTGATTTCACAAGCCGAAATGATGGCCGGAATTTTCAGATAGCTTTCTGAACTTGGTGGGGGACCGATGCAGATGGATTCGTCTGCCATCCGCACATGCATCGCATCACTGTCCGCAGTGGAATGAACCGCAACGGTTTTTATCCCCATCTCACGTGCGGCACGGATAACACGCAGGGCAATCTCCCCGCGGTTGGCGATTAAAATTTTCTTAAACATGCATTGTCCCTTATTCGAGGATCACAAGCGGTGCACCAAATTCCACCGGTGCGCCGTCCTCGATAAGGATGCGCTTGATCGTTCCAGATCGTGGCGCGGGGATTTGGTTCATGGTTTTCATCGCTTCGATGATTAAGATCGTTTGTCCCTCTGACACAGTGTCGCCAACTTGCACAAACACACCGGCACCCGGTTCAGGGGCAAGATAGGCGGTTCCCACCATGGGCGATGTCACAGCCCCCGGAGCTTGCGCCGGATCGGCTTGACTTGGTGGGGCCGTCGGCGCCACCGGAGGGGCCGCGGACGCAACAGATGGTTGCGGTGTCACAGCGGGCGCAACAGGCGGTGCATTGACAGAGGGCGCGACCGCAGTCTGGCGCGACACACGCACACTCAATGTGTCATCCTCTCCGTATTCGCGGCTGACTTCAAGCTCGTTGAGATCGTTCTCACGCAGCAATTCTGCGAGCGCTTTGATAAAGGTCACATCGCTTTCGTGCGTGTTTTTGCCCATGATCCTCTCCCTTAAATTTTATTATTGTGCCTATAAACATATTATTCCAAATAGAAAAGTATTCTTGGTTGGTCAAAGACAGTCTTACCCCAAGCATGTCGTGAGCCGCCCACAGGGCGGCTCTCCGTAAGATCAAACCACCTCAGCCGCGGTTCATCCGGTTCTCAATCAAACCGTCAACAACCGAAGGGTCAGCAAGGGTTGAGGTGTCGCCCAAAGCCCCATAGTCATTTTCCGCGATTTTGCGCAAAATGCGGCGCATGATCTTCCCTGATCGGGTTTTCGGCAATCCCGGGGCCCATTGGATAAGGTCGGGTTTGGCAATTGGGCCAATTTCTGTCCGCACCCATTTTTCCAACTCTTTGCGCAAATCATCTGTGGGCGCGACACCGTTCATCAAGGTCACATAGGCGTAAATGCCTTGTCCCTTAATCGCATGGGGATACCCCACCACAGCGGCTTCGGCCACTTGGGCATGGGCCACTAGCGCGGATTCGACCTCCGCTGTGCCCATGCGGTGGCCGGATACATTGATAACGTCGTCCACTCGGCCTGTGATCCAATAGTAACCGTCGGCATCTCTGCGGCAGCCATCGCCAGAGAAGTAATATCCCTTGTAATCAGAGAAATACGTTTTCTCAAACCGGGCATGATCGCCCCAAACGGTGCGCATTTGCCCCGGCCAACTGTCTTTGAGGCAGAGCACACCTTCCGCCGCAACGCTGTCAATCTCTTGACCCGTTTGCGCGTCTAAAACAACCGGTTGAACACCAAAGAAGGGCAAGGTGGCAGAGCCCGGTTTGGTTGCGGTCGCCCCGGGCAGCGGGGTGAGAAGATGGCCACCGGTTTCCGTTTGCCACCAGGTGTCGACGATCGGGCAACGCCCCTGTCCCACAACATCGTTGTACCAATTCCAGGCCTCTGGGTTGATCGGCTCTCCGACAGTGCCCAACACAGTCAAAGCACTCAGGTCATATTTTTCGACCCACTCTGTGCCCTGTCCCATCAGGGCACGAATAGCCGTGGGCGCGGTATAGAACTGGTTGACCTTGTGCTTTTCACAGACCGCCCAAAAGCGGCCCGCATCCGGGTAGGTGGGCACCCCTTCAAACATCACCGTCGTGGCGCCATTGGCCAAAGGTCCATAAACGATATAGCTGTGCCCTGTCACCCAGCCCACATCGGCGGTACACCAAAAGATGTCACCAGGATGATAGTCAAAGGTATATTCGTGGGTCATGGAGGCATAGACCAGATAGCCTCCGGAGGTATGCACAACACCTTTGGGTTGGCCGGTAGAGCCAGAGGTATAAAGAATAAACAAAGGGTCCTCGGCGCTCATCTCCGCCGGTGTGCAATAGGGGGAGGCCTCAGCGGCCAAGGCGGTGTAATCATGATCACGCCCCGCGATCCAAGTGGTTTGACCGCCCGTGCGTTTGACCACCAAGACCTGGACATCATGCATGGTGTGCAAAAGCGCCGCATCGGTGCTGGATTTCAGCGGCGTCTTGCGCCCGCCGCGCGGTGCTTCATCGGCGGTGATCACGAGCTTGGCGTCACAGCCGTTGATCCGCGCCCCCAAAGCCTCGTGCGAGAAGCCTGCAAAGACAACGGAATGAATCGCCCCAATCCGCGCACAGGCCAGCATGGCGTAAGCCGCCTCTGGGATCATCGGCAGATAGAGCACAACGCGATCCCCCTTACCGATGCCGAGACCTTTGAGGACGTTCGCCATCCGGTTCACGTTCTCAAAAAGTTGGAGGTATGTGATGTGCTGGGCCTCTTCCTGAGGATCGTCGGGCTCCCATATGATTGCGGTTTGATTGGCGCGGGTGGCTAGGTGACGGTCAATGCAATTTGCCGCAACATTGAGCGTCCCATCCTCGAACCACTTAATCGACACCTCCCCTAAGGTGTAGCTGATATCCTTCACGGTCGAGAAGGGCTTGATCCAATCGATCCGTCGCCCATGTTCTGCCCAAAACGCCGTGGGATCGGAAATCGAGGCGGCATACATCGCTTCATATGTGGCTTGATCGATATGTGCCTTTGCGGTGAATGCAGCACTTGGCGGATAGGTTTTATCGCTCATGGCGGGGGCTCCTC
>CAWUJT010000002.1:0-71511 GCA_963922715.1 uncultured Thalassobacter sp. | reverse complement strand
CATTCGCTTGATCACGTTGGACAAAGGTTGTCCTGCAACCAACTGATTTTCATGATGCTCTTTCGTAGAATACATCCTTGGTTACAGGTTGATCATCGACGATTTTGGGCGACCGTCACATCATAGATAGACAGTCGCCGAAAAGCTTTTACAGAATGTCTGACCCCAACGCTCTGCGATTTCTGACGAAAATTTGTTTTACTTAACAAGCGTTTGTAGGATGTCAAAAACAATCACCTAAAAATTATAAGAATATCTTATCCCGACACTGTCGATATTAAAGTCATCAACGTCAGCATCAAAATACTTTCTGCATACCGCGCGAACCAAAGCATCCGTACGTACCTTTGCAGCATCACAAAAGTTGTACGCAAGCTACTCTTTGCGCCCGATCAAACGCCCGCGCAGCCAACCTGAAAACCAGTCCATCGCCATCACCATGATAATCACCAGCGTGATATAATACGCCACCTCTTCCCAATCCTTTTGGGTCTGTATGGCCTGGGTCAGCATCAAGCCGATACCACCGCCGGTAATGGCCCCAATGATTGTGGCAGAGCGTGTATTTGACTCGAGGAAATAGAGGATTTGCGCCAGCAGCACCGGCATGATCTGTGGGATGACCCCAAAGCGGTAGCGTTGCAGCGGCTTTGCCCCTGTGGAACTCACACCCTCGATTTGTTTTTCATCCACATTTTCCAAAGCTTCCGAGAAGATTTTCCCAAATGTCCCGGTATCGGTGATCAGGATCGCCAAGGTTCCAGTCAATGGCCCAGGGCCAAATGCACGGCTCAGCACAACTGTCCAGATCAACGCATCAACCCCGCGCACAAAATCGAAAAGGCGTCGTGTGACGGAGCGGATCAACATCAAAGGCGCAAACCGTTTGGCCGCCATGAAAGCCAGCGGCAACGCCACCATCGCGGCCCCCATGGTGCCCAAGAAGGCCATCAGGATCGTCTCGCCAATGGCCCAGGCCACATCGTTGTGCCGCCACATCTTGTTGGTCCACCAATCTTGGACCGCGCCCGCGATATTCCCACGTGTCGGATCAATTTGGGCCCCGAACAGGATCTCTCCAAAGCCCCTTCCATGATAGGGACTGTCGAGCGTGAACCAAAAGAGCTCCCAGCCTGTGAAATAATTGAAGACCTCTGTTCTAGATCCCGTCAGCGTGATGCGGCCTTCAGGGGTGTGAATGGCCACACGACGATCAGATGCGTTGATCCAGTCGGGCAAATTATCTCCCAAGGTGCTTTCGACCCGGCGCCCTTCTGCCTTGGCTTCGATAAATCCAAAGCCTGGGATTTCGATTTCAGTCACGTTTTCAGGCAACAAACGCACAATGTGATCATTGCCCAGATCAATCGTAATAATCTCATCACCACTAACCCAATCCGGGCGCGCGCCTTCCGGATAGGCCCCTTTGCGCTCCCCTTCGACGGCATAGCTTACCTCGCCGGAACGATTGTCGCGGGTCACATGCACCTTGTAAGACCAGCTGTCAGAGGCCAAGGTGACCGCATTGTCCCAATTCGCGCGTTTCGCCAGCCCGAGGATGTCAAACGCAAAAAAGATATAAATGAGATAAACAAGGATGACGGCAGGCACGGCAAAGGCGAAAACGCGTTTGCGCTGGAACAGGGCATCAGCATGCCTTTTGGCGGTGCTCAGATCAGCGGCGGTCATGCGTTTTGCCCCTCTGTTAAGCGATTGCGATAGCGGCTGGACACTTGATCGAAGAACACGATGGTTGCAAACAGCAGAACAAAGATTGCAGCGGCCTCGTCAAAGCGGCCCGGTCCCCAAGCCATAGAGTTGCGCAACTCATAACCAATGCCCCCTGCCCCAACAAACCCAAGAATGGCCGAGGCGCGGATGTTGATCTCAAAGCGCAACAACCCGTAGCTGAGGAAATTTGGCGCCACTTGCGGCAGCACGCCCAACCACATCTTTTGCATCCACGTCGCCCCGGTCGAGGCCAACCCTTCGATCGGTTTCAGATCAGCATTCTCAGCCACTTCAGAGAACAATTTACTCAAAGCGCCTGCGGTGTGAATGGCAATCGCGATCATCGCAGGCACCGGGCCACCCCCCAGAACGAAGATTAACATGAGTGCAATCACAATTTCAGGCACGGCGCGCATGATGTCAGAAATACGACGAAACAGCGGAATAAGACTGGGCCACCGCGCCAACCCGCGTGTGCCCAAGAGCGCCAGAATAATGCCGCCCGCCGCACCAAACAATGTGGACACAGCCGCAATATTGATCGTCTCGATCAGCGCGGGAAAATATTTGGCGATGAGGCCCGGCAAATCAGCGCGCTTTTCCCAGGCTTCTTGCAGCACTTGCGCAGGATAATCACCAATTTGATCCAGGCCGTCCCAAAAGCCGCCTGCATTGCGGTCATTGGCGACCATAAACCCAGAGACCATCAAAAGCACAAAGATCACAAGGGACAAGCCGCCATAGAGCCTGCGACGCTGCACCTGCTCCATGTAAAGTTCTTGGATTTTATCGACGCTTTGAGGGGTTTTACCCGCGTCTAATGATGCGTCTGCCATATGCTGCCCTCAAAGAAAAACCGGCAGCCCATCTGGGCAACCGGTCTATGTCATAAAGTACTTAGCCGCCGATCTTGGCTTTGCGCGCTTCGATCACAGAGATATAAGTGTCATGGGTCACCGGCTGGAACCCAAGTGTGTCCCCGGCAGCCACAGCATAAGCACAGTCTTCGTCACGCTCATGCAGACCGTCCATCAACTCTGTCATTGTGGCTTTGACATCATCAGGAAGGGCTTTGCGCAGAACAATTGGGCCTTCTGGGATCACGTTAGAGATCCAAATTTGTTGAAGATCGTTCATATCGATCAGGCCCGCGTCCACAGCGCGGCGCAGCGCACCGGAGTTGTAGCCGTCTTCCCAGTTGCCTTGGCCATCTGCCCAAGTCACGCCACCATCAATGTCGCCATTGTTGACAGCCACGATGGTTTGCTCATGGCCACCTGTGAATTTCACTTCACCAAAATAATCACCAGAGTCCATGGTGATGCCCTCTTTGTACTGCGGTATCTCGATAGAAGGGATCAGATAGCCAGAGGTTGAGTTTGGATCACCAAAGCCAAACACTTTGCCAACCATATCATCAAGCGATGTGATGCCGCTGTCTTTGCGCGCAAACCCGATGGAGTGATACCCGATGGAGCCATCAAGATTAACCTTCACAAGAACAGGTTCAACAGCTTCTGGGTCTTGCAGATATGTCGCCGCATAAGACGACGCACCCAGCCAGGCCATGTCGAGAGAGCCGCCCAAAAGGCCTTGGATCACACCGTTATAATCGGCGGGCGTAAAGAGCTTCACTTCCACGCCAAGCGCCTCTTCGGTGTAGTTTTGCAAGCAGCTGTAGGCGTTCATACGGTCTTGGGCATTCTCGCCACCCAAGATACCAATGCGGAATTCGCTGATGGCATGGCCACCAGCAAAGGCTGCTGTACTCAGAGCGGTTGTTGCGGCAAGTGCCAGTGCAAGGGTCTTTGTCATAAGGTCTCTCCTTAAGTTAAAAAAACTCCCACCTCCCCAGGCGAGAAGATGAACTGGTTCAGGCGGTCAATCTCTCGGTCCTGTCCAGTGTTTCGATTTCCGTTGATGTGGCAGCCTCAGAGAAATCCGCGCCTGCCCCGTAGATATCACGGGCCACACTTGTGCTCAGCTGTGCGGGTGTGCCGTCAAAGACGATTTTGCCATCACGCATCCCGATGACCCGATCACAGTAGCGCCGGGCCGTATCAAGCGTGTGAAGGTTTGCGATCACCATGCGCCCATCCTCTTCGTGAATGCGGCGCAGCGCTTCCATCACCACTTGCGCATTCATCGGATCAAGCGAGGCGATGGGCTCATCCGCCAAAATGATCCTCGGGTCTTGCATCAACGCACGCGCAATCGCCACACGCTGCTGTTGCCCACCCGAGAGCGCTTCGGCCCGTTTTGGGGCTTGTTCGGCAATGCCCAAACGGTCCAGAATTTCAATGGCGCGATGAATGTCGGCTTGCGGGTAAAGGTTAAACATCGTCGCCACTGTTGAGCGGCGGTTGAGTGTCCCATGGAGTACGTTTGAGACAACATCCATCCGCGGCACAAGATTGAACTGTTGAAAGATCATTGCACAACGCGATTGCCAGGCACGTTTTGCAGCCCCTTTCAACTGTGTGATTTCTTCATCTTCAAACGTGATTGAACCTTCACTTGCATCGCTGAGACGATTAATCATCCGCAATAGCGTAGATTTGCCAGCGCCTGAGCGCCCAATGACACCAATCATTGTCGGTTGGCTGACAGATATGGACGCGTTGTCAACAGCCACGTTGTTTCCAAAACGCTTTGTCAGCGCATGTATTTCCAGCATGTGTCGCCCCCAATTGCCGGGGCAGAACTAAGCACAAAATGTGACACTAAATTATCAAATTTGTATCTATTTAATTAATTTTTTGTATCAGTTTTATGACATTCTCATGATCGAATTGGGCCTTTTTGTCGCCAAACCGTTACACACTTCAATAACACGATCAAATTTTGAGAATTTGACGTTAACCACAAGGCTAACATACCTTATTCAGAAGAAGAAGTTACCTCTGACATCTCAGCGGCAGCATCGGGTGCTGGTGCCTTTGCCCTTGGGCGACGTGACCGTGAAGGCTTTTTCGGGGCAGATGTCGCCAGGTCTTCTTTTTCTGGGACTGACGTCTCTGGGGAGGATCCTATGTCATAGTCACCACCATTTGCTTCTGGGGTTTCTACAAGACCTATCGCAGGCTTATCAATATTTTCATCCGCAATTTCCGCGGCCCCATCGGTCGATTGGTTTTGGCGGTTCTGCTGACGCTCACGTTCCTGTTGGTCGCGGCGCATCTCTGCCTCTTTTTGAGCAGCAGACAACAAGCGCGTGTAATGTTCTGCATGTTGCTGAAAATTTTCTGTGGCCACACGATCCCCTGAAAGCTGTGCATCGCGGGCCAATTGATTATACTTATCAATGACTTGTTGTGGTGTACCGCGGACTTTCCCCTCAGGCCCAGAACTGTCGAAGACACGGTTAAGAATATTGCCCATAGAACGGCTGCGATTTTTGTTCGCCCTGGAACGGGATTTAGGTGATCTCATGTGCTCTTTTCTTTGCAGCTATTGCTGTTTATCGGCATCACAACTTTATGAATTTTGTGACACATAAATAGGTTAATTACTCATATAATCCCTATTTATAAGTCTGATAACAACGCAGCATTGATAAAACAAGCGGAAATTACATGAAATACAGTAAAATATCCTATAATCTTAGATATGGGGCTTTTCCAGATACAATGCGATCTCGTCCTGCAAAATCTTTCGAAACGCTGACCTCTTGCAAGCCACATGATTTGAGAATCTGGCTCACGGCACCGCCTTGGGCAGGTCCGATCTCAAAAATGACACGGCCTTGCGGCGCCAACCGGATGGAGAAAAGCGGTGCAATCGCACGATAAGCATCCAGCCCGTCTTCGCCCGCTAACAGAGCAGACTGAGGTTCATATTCACGTATCTCCGGCTCTAGGGCTTGCCATTGCTCTGAAGACACATAAGGCGGATTAGACACGATCAGATCAAAGTGCTCTTGGAGGCCCGCGTCCCAACACGTCTCAACCAGGTTCAATCGCTCCAAAACATGATGACGTTGCGCATTGCGCCGCGCAACGGAGAGCGCGCTTGCACTGATGTCGGTGGCCACTCCCACAACCTGCGGGCGCTCTGCAAGTAGGGTGACGGCCAAGCATCCGCTGCCCGTCCCAAGGTCGAGCACGCTGTCAAATGGTGCTGAGAGTGCGTGTTCAATTATCCCTTCAGTTTCGGGTCTTGGCGCGAGTGTGTCTTGTGTCACGTCAAATGACCGCCCCCAGAATGTGACATGGCCCAAGATATGGCTGACCGGCATCCGCTGCGCCCGCTGGGCCAGCATCCAATCCAGGTGATCCATGGCCCCTTGGGGTGCTGTCACAGGGTCGCCCTGCGTACTGAGAAACTGTGCCGGCGTTAGCCGCAAGGCCTCTTGCATAAGTATCCGTGCGTCCCGTTGCGCCTCTTCGGGGGGTAAGGCTGACAGGGAGGCCCGCGCCCGAAGCCAAAGCCCGCGCAAGGTTTGCGTCACGTCTGCATCTCGGCCAGTTGACGGGCTTGGGCGTCCGTGATCAGCGCTTCGATGATCTCATCCAAATCACCGCCCAAAATAGCATCGAGTTTATAGAGGGTCAGATTGATGCGGTGATCTGTCATCCGCCCTTGGGGCACGTTATAGGTGCGAATGCGTTCTGAGCGGTCGCCCGTGCCCACTTGCGCCTTTCGATCGGCAGAACGCTCAGCGGCAATCCTGGCGCGCTCTGCCTCATAAAGACGGGTGCGCAGCACGGTCATCGCAATCTCACGGTTGCGATGCTGACTTTTTTCGGAACTGGTGACGACAATCCCCGTTGGTAAATGGGTGATGCGCACCGCACTGTCGGTTGTGTTGACATGTTGCCCCCCTGCCCCAGAAGAGCGCATCGTATCGATGCGCAGGTCGCTGGCCGGAATATCAACATCCACGGCTTCGGCCTCTGGCAACACCGCAACCGTTGCTGCCGAGGTATGAATGCGCCCGCCAGATTCCGTTGTCGGCACGCGTTGTACACGATGCACGCCGGACTCATATTTCAAACGGGCAAAGACCCCCTCCCCCACAATGCGCAACACGACTTCTTTGATCCCCCCCAACTCGGTCTCTGCGTATGAGATCAACTCCACCTGCCAAGTCTGCGCCTCGGCATAGCGTTGGTACATCGCAAAGAGATCGCCCGCGAATAACGCGGCCTCATCGCCGCCGGTGCCCGGGCGTATCTCCATAATTGCCGGACGGGCATCCGCAGCATCTTTGGGCAAAAGTGCGATTTGCAACGCGGCCTCAGCCTGTGGCAAGGCCTCCTTGATGCGATAGAGTTCCTCTTCCGCCAGCGCTTTCATCTCTGGATCTTCCAGCATGGCCTGCGCCTCTTGCAGATCGGCTTGCAGTCCCCGATAGATTTCAATTTGGCTGACCACGGGTTTCAGATCTGCATATTCCCGCGTGACTGCGGCAATTTCTTCGGGCTGGAGACCCGTATTAAGCTTTGCTTCAAGAAATTCAAACCGTTCTTTTATGTGTTCAAGGGTGTCATTATGGATCATGACAACGGAATGCGGGATGAGATCGGTTTGGTCAAGAGTTTGCAAGCTCTGTGTCGAGGGCGCGTAACCAGCGCGTGGCTCTGGCCTTATTCACCCCCAGATCAGAGTAACCAAAACGAGAGCGTGAATAAAGCACAACCGACGAAGCGCCGGTATCATCGGCGCGCACCCGCAGCGAAATCACATCGGGAAAGCCGATTATCGCGGAGCGCTGAACGACGGTAAACCACAACTCTCCCGCTGACCCGGCCAGTAAAACGGTGCGAGGTTCCGATAAGGCCAGATCAAGTACCTTCTGCGCCACCAAACCGGCCTCCTTGTCACGTCTTAAAGGGGGCTGATCCCCGGCCGGTGCAACAAGATAATTGTTGGGCTTTTGCCCTTTGGAGGTGGTCCAAGGATCGATATGCCAGGCGGTTGGCTCCAGTGTGCTTGTACGCACAAACAACATTGCGCCCAGAAGACCAATCACCACCAAACCCAAAATCCACAAAGAGATTTTTACCATTTTCTACATCCTCTCCGGTTGTTGCTTATTTTTGAGGCAAAACGACTACGGCACCCAAAGAATTTGCAGATCCGCCACATTCGTCCCCGTTGCGGGTATTTTTAACAAAGCATCCGCCAGAGCTAAAGCGGTATAGCTGTCATTATCCGCCAAATAGGCCGCGGCATTGGGAATAGCCCCCCAGGTTGTTTCATCCACAATTGCCCCAGCTGCATCGGTTGGGCCATCCCGTCCATCGGTGCCTGCGCTTAAAAAGCTGGCCTGCAATCCGCGTTTCGCAAGCCCTTGCGCCACACGCAAACACAATTCCTGGTTGCGGCCGCCCTTGCCAGTGCCGCGCACCTCAACCGTCGTCTCCCCACCTGCCAGCCAAAGGCCCGGTCCTTGTGCCGCGCGCTCTAAAACGATGTTCGCAGCCGTGCGCACATCCCCCACCAGATCTTTGGGGTAAAGATCAGGCGTCCATCCCAGGCGCTGAGCTGCCTGAGCCATCGCCAGAACACTCCGCCGGTTTGACCCGACGATATAGGTGGGACTGGGAGAAACCGGCGGTGTCTCCGCTTTGGTCAACAGCACATCTTGCACCGATTTTGGCACCTTTGGCCAAAGTCCCGCACGCTGCAAAATCTTTTGCGTGTCCAAAGCTGTGCGTAGGGGTGGTTGTGTCGGACCACTGGCAATCACGCGCGGATCATCGCCCATCACATCAGACAAAATCAAACTCGTGAGCCGTGCTTGCCCAACAGCACGCACGAGCCCGCCCCCTTTGATCTCACTGATAGATTGGCGTACCGTGTTGATCTCAACGATATCGAGACCTGCCCCTAACATCGCCGTTGTCAAAGCCGCTTTGTCAGCCAGTGTGACGGGCGAAACAGGGGCCACGACCAGAGCGGACGCGCCCCCGGAAATAAGCGCCAATAGATGATCTTTTGAGCCAAGACTGCGGGCAAAATCAAGCACGGCCCGCCCTGCGGTCAGGCTGGCCTCGGCAGGCACAGGATGATCCCCCACCAAAACCTTTACCCCCGAAGCATCCCGAGCATTTTCGGCGTTCGTCACCACAAGGGTTTGGGCAGAGGGGAATGTGTCTAAGACACCTTGGGCCATTTCAAGGGCCGCTTTGCCGATGCTTAAGATGTGGGTGGGCGGATCGGTCAGCTTGTCAAGATGCGCTTGAACCGCCTGCTTGGGGTCTGCGGCTTGAACACCTGTAAGAAAAAGAGAGCATAGGTCATCTGGGCGCATCATGTTCCCTTCAGGATCTTTACCTTACTCCAGACGCGTCCACTCTTGGCTGGAGCGTATCATCGCCACTCTACCGCTGACAGTTAAAATATCCCCTTCCAAACGGAAGGTGATGTTTTCTGTAACCATGTCGATCAGGGGTAAGTAAAACGCCCCGCCAGCATAGACGCCGTCACTTTGTTCTGTCATGCCCCAAAAGAGCCTGCGCCCGATATTGGGTGTCTGCACCTCTTGGCCTGTTTCATCAAACGCCCGCAGAACCGTGCCACAGTATCCCTGTTCTTCTTCACAAACCTCTATCTTAATATGACTGATTAGGTCTTTACGATCCGGTTGCGTTTGCCAAACCCCCGAAATATCTTTTGAAAAACAATAACTCGGGAAGGCGATGAGAGAGGCAGCAACTATACAGCGGAAAACATACATAGGATATATATAATGTTTATTTTAATCTATTCCAACACTTGTGAAAGGTGCCAGCCTTATCCGTCTGTGCAGACCAAATAATACTGCCCTTTAAATTAAGACTTTTCTGTTTGAAAAACAATTCATTATTAAGACGTTTTTTACACCATTATAGGAAACGGGTATACATTTTTATTGAATTTTTGCTCTGAGCTTTTGTTTTTGGTCATAGTATCGCCACATTAAAATCATAATTTTCTTTGGTATTGATTGGTCTGCAAATAACGGGATACTGAAATGATTTACTTTATCAAAGATGAACATGGGGCTGCAACTGTGGACTCGGTCGTTTTGGCCGCAGGAGTTTTCGGCATTGCAACGATAATGTATACCAGTGTACAAAGTGGGGTGGCAAGTGTCGGGGGAGGCGCGCAAAGCCAGTTCGATCAGCGCGATATCCAGGTTGTAAGAGAAACCGCTCCGGTGTCACAACCTGATCCAGACCCACTTCATCCTACAGAAGATCCCAGTAGTGAATTCTATGGATGGACGACAGAAGAATACGATCGTGTTATGGAACAAGTTAATGACCCAGATAGTGCTTTTTATGGTTGGGATCCAGAAGATGTTGCAGATTATAAGAATGATATAGCACAAGCTCTCCAAGCTGCTCAGTCAGGATCGTAGTCACAGTCAGACGATGATGGTGATAATGGCCGTGGAAGACGATGATTATGGCATTGGTAGTAACATTCCTAAAAATAAATAGATAGTGACAAGTCTATAAACTGAGCGGAAATACTTTTTCATAAAGATATTAGGAGCTTAAGCAAAAGATACAGGCTATCGGTATTGCGAACTTGATTTTATAAGAGAATTTAAAATTCTATATCAAAAAGACGTGCTGTGAAAACATTGTACGTCTTTTTGACGATAGCAGCATCTTCATCCGTTTATGTAACACCAGTCCCGCCCTTATACGTGCGGCACGCACATTTTGGTAATATTCATAGAGTAATTGATGCGCCATCAGAAACAATGAGATGGCTATGTATACTTTTTTGAAAACTAAATCCGCTGATGACAGTATTGACAAGATTGTAATAGGCACCGCCGTTTCTGGGATTGCCGCATCCTTGTGGAGCAGCATACAAGCTGGCGCGAGTAAGGTGGGCCATGGCACACAAAATCAGTTCTATGGAACAACCGTCACAGTCATAAAACAGCAATAACAGCAGCTAAGAATAAACTCTGATCGTGGATCTTTACTCTTTTATACTAAGACGCGACGCAGAGCGGTCTTTCAATGCGACGTTAAACGCCTTTGGACTGAGATCGAGCCCCTTTCCAAACAGACGCCTAAGGCCTGGTGAAGGATCAAAGACAATGTCATCCAACAGTCCAATCGCCCGTAGCGTATGTTGTGTTTCGGCGCTGGGGTGCTTTAGGCGGTCATATAATCGCTCTAAGGCCATAGGATCATCTCCACAGGTGCGCACTGCCGCCATTTGTGCTTGGCGATGGGCAGGATACGCGGCTTCTTCTTTTTTATAGCGTGATTTCATTGTGAGTTTTGAAAGCCAATGTTCTGCTGTCAAACCATCAAAATGCAACAGCCGGCTGGAGCCGGATTTCCAACGCGGAGAATGTCCAACAACCCCTTCCCGAGATGTCCAATGAATGTTGAGTTTATTGCCTTCCCCAACCCTTACACCACATTTCCCAGCCGCATGACCCAGCACACCACGAAAGAAAAAGGGCGCAATATCCCCGTAAAGGCTCTTGAGGATAACATGAACCGCAATGCCTGAATTATTACCCTGCGTGGATGTGCGAAAGGCCCCATCGAAAATAGACTTTTCTGGTGCATTGTGGATGCGCTCCCACACAGGAAAGTGGATTTCACAGCCAAATTCTGAAACCACCGCAAGTTCTGCGGCAAGATCACCCGTCTGATAGATAAATTCATCGGCATCAATATGGATCAGCCAAGCGCAATTGGTATGCGCAAGGGCATGATTGGCGTTTATCACCTGGCGCGCGCGATGGATGGGGGGGCGCGTAAGCTTTTGATGCCGGACACTTTTCCAGTATTGCCAGCTACACAAGTGCGCATAAACACCCGGGATCGTATGCACAGCGTCAAAAACCGGATCATTCGGGTCGTCAAAATAAACATGGACTTCTGATGCGCCGGTACTCAGATGCCAAGCAATATTGCTGAGCACCAGAGCCTCAGGCTCATTCACAGTCATAACAATGCCCCATGTGGTTGTTTTCATATTCGGACCTCTACAAAAGGGCTCTATCACCTAGATTCTAGGCTGTGCCGATCAGTGAAGCAACATTGTTGACAAGACATCATGTAGTCACTGAAAGACGTATGACTTGGCGTAACTAAATGGACTACTGTTCAAAAAAGACGCTAGGGAGTTACAACAATATTGCCGATATGTCTTTTATCAATAAACGCCTGTTGTGCGGCATGAAACTTTTCCAAGGGATAAGTTGCGGCAAGCATGGGTTTCAACTCATCCTTTGAAATATAGTTTAAAAGGGTGCGAAATATTTCGGGCGGAACGCAAGTGGACCCGGTAAATGTCAAATCATTGAGATACAGCGTACGTAAGTCAAAACTAACAATTGGCCCTGCGATCGCACCAGAGCAGGTGTAGCGTCCACCCCGTGCCAACACTTCGATCAACTTTGAAAAGGTAGTCCCACCCACAACATCCGCCACCACGGTAACGGTGCGATGTCCGCTTATAGCCTCAAGAGCAGCCGGTAAATCCTCTGGGGCGCGGGGCAATAGGTGTGCACCTAAGCCTGTAAGAGCAGCATGTTTGTTCTCTGAGGCCAATCCAATCACCTCCGCCCCACGCCGGCGCGCCAGTTGCAAAAGTGCAGAACCAACACCACCGGAGGCCCCCGTCACCAATACCCGATCCTCAGGACCAACTTCAGCACGGGTCAGCATCCCTTCGGCTGTGGTATAACTGCAGCAAAATGTTGCCAGTTCTGCATCCGTAAGATCGCTGTCTATAACACCAAGATTACGGTGATCGACAACCGCATATTCGGCAAAACCACCATCACATTCAGAACCAAAGTATCCCATTTTATCACGGTTAAGCGGGTCGTTCCAATCCCGCAGCCAAACATCCACCATCACCCGTTTGCCTTCCAAAGCGAGGTTAGCCTCAGAGCCCAGCGCAACAACCTTGCCTACGGCATCGGCACCTTGAATGCGGGGAAAGCGAAGGCCCGCACCGCCCCAATCTCCACCATCCTCGACTTCAAAAGGGCCGTCAGTGGCGGAGGTCACAGATTTAGCATACCATCCTAAGCGGGTATTCACATCTGTGTTATTGAGCCCGCAAGCGCCGACTTTAATCAACGCATCATGTGGCCCTGGCCGAGGGATAGGCACATCCCGTATGTCCAATTTTTCAAGCCCGCCGTGCCCAGTCAAGACCACGGCTTTCATCGTCTCTTGCATCTTTCACCCTCGGCCACCCAGTTGCGCGATGCCAATATTGACGTCATACGCGGTTGGTGACTTTTACGCTCTAGAACACATCACAAGGACATATTATACCCACGTCATTGTCTAAACATCCCAATTTTCTTAAAAAAGATCAGGAAATGTTGACCCGCAGGTGGCCAAATGACCCTCACTCTACGACAAAACCTGCGAAACCTCACTTTCGCGTTTGCTGTCGCGACCACTGGTGCGACATTGTTTTGGTGCCTTGGGTTTCCCGCCCCTTTCCTAACAGGTGCCGCCACGGCGGTGAGTTTGGCCGCCGTCAATGGTCTAAAATGCGATCTCCCAGCACCCTTTCGAAATATAGTGTTTGTTATTTTAGGCCTCAATATCGGCACCGGTATCACGCCTGAGGTTCTCAATGCTCTGACGGGTTGGCTGATCAGTCTGCCAATGCTGGCCCTGTCGCTTGTGATCACGATTTTTGCGGGCCGGTGGCTGTTGGTGCATGGGTTTGGATATGATCGCACCACGGCGGTCTTGGCCTCGACACCTGGACATCTCAGCTATGTCTTGGCTTTGGGTCTTGAGACCATGGCAGATACGCGTCAAGTCGCTCTTGTGCAATCGATCCGGCTGCTTTTGCTCACCTTGGTTGTCCCGCCCCTTGTGTCTTGGTTCTTTGAGACCACAGGCCAGCTCAATTTCGTTGAACAGAGGCTTGCCTGGTCTGATGGGGTTGCCTTGTGTCTTGTTTCCCTGGCCGTTGGATGGGTATTTTTGCGCCTCCACCTTCCAGCCGCCTTTCTGCTGGCCGCAATGGGTGTCAGCGCCATTGGCCATGGCAGCGGGCTGACACCTGGGCATATTCCAGAAAGTCTGACAATCCTGGCCTTTTTGGCGATGGGGGTTTTGATCGGCTCACGGTTTTCGGGCACCACTGTGAAAGATCTGTCCTCCGCCGCTTATGCAGGGGTGGCTGTCACCGGTCTTGCCTTGATGTCTGCGGCCATGGCTGGGGTTGCCATACTGTTTTTCATAGACGGTCTTACACCAGCGCTGTTGATTGTGGCCTTTACCCCCGGAGGGGTCGAGGCGATGGCGGCGATTGGTCTGGCCCTGGGGTTGGATATGGCCTTTATCGCAGGGCACCATGTGGCGCGGCTGTTGATGCTGACGGTTCTGCTTCCGTTTTTCATTAGATCTAAGGCCTCTCCGACCAAGTAAAAACCTGCCTGCCATCAATATGATAACCAGTGATAAGGGTCTGAGCCCTCGCCGATCTCAGCCAATCCCGCAAACGTAAGACTTCTGGGTAGGCGACATGTGGATGGCGCGCGGGACTCACAGCGATCAGGCTGTAGGGATTGAACAAAAGCGGATCACCTCCATAAAGGAGCATAAGATCGCCCTTGTTGGCAAACGCCCGCCAAGTGGCACTGTCGCTAAGGGTATAGGCGTTTAAACTCACGGCGATATTTAAGGCCGCGCCCATACTGCTGCCTGTGACAAAATACCACTCCCCTTCGGGAGACAAACCAATTCCTTGCCAAAGTTCTTGCTCTTTTTGATGGGTTCCGCTGTTATCGCCACGGCTGATAAATCGCTGTTGGGTTGACGCAATGCGGGAAAACGCCATGTGTGCGCTCTTTGCTGTTGCGACCTGCGCGGGGTCATCGCGCGGACCAATCAGCACAAAATTGTTCGCCATGATTTGCACGCGATCCACCCCATAGCCAGAGTCAACAAACGCGATCTCTGCTTTCGGCGCATGCACCAGCACAGCATCCACGTCTCCGGCGCGGCCCAATCGCAAAGCCTGTCCGGTGCCCACCACGAGAAGTTCGATATCCAGACCGAGATCTGCGTGAATTGCCGGCAACAGCAGATCAGAAAGACCAGAATTCTCAAAGGACGTGGTGACCGCGAGCCGAAGCGTTTCTGCACTCAATGGCATCGAGAGTAGCACCCAAATGATACAGATCCTTAAGCTCATAGCAGAAGGCGCCCCTCTAAAAAATCGCGGCCTATCTGCGTGGCGGGACCTGCAAAAAATTGCGCCGCTGGCGCAGTTTCGATCAACTTGCCTTTGTGCAACAAGATCACCCAATCCGCCAAACGCCGCGCTTGCGCCAGATCATGGGTGGAAAGAAGGCTCACCACACCCGCATCGCGCTTTTGCCGCAGCAAAGTTTCGATCTGATAAGTGGTGGCACCATCAAGGCTGGCGCAGGGTTCATCCAAAAACACAAGCCCCGGCTTGGCGATGAAGGCACGGGCCACCGCCAGCCTCTGTTGTTCCCCGATCGACAAAAGCGTTGCGTCCAGTTTTGATTTTTCAGCCATATCAATGTCTTTGAGCACGGTTTGCGCCTGTTTTTTTGCCGCGTCACGGGTGCTGCCTTTTATCCGCAACGGGTAGATCAAATTTTCAAGAACGGACCGCCGCATCATCACAGGCCGTTGGAAAACAAAGGCCTGCGCGGACCGCAACGTGGCGGGATCAGCAGGCCAGTCAATATGGCCAGAGCGCGCGCGCTCCAAACCATGCAAAAGCCTAAGAAGCGTTGTCTTCCCGGCCCCATTGGGACCAAGAACTGCGGTCATTCCAGGGTGTGTAATCGCCAAATTAAGCGGGCCAATCACGTTGTGACCCGCGCGGTGAACCGACACACCGTGCAGAAGAATAGGAAGGTGGGCTACCATCGTGCGGATCGTTCGGTACGCGCTAGGATGTGGACGGCAAACGAAACTGTAAGTGAGATAAAAATCAGTACAAAGCCAAGACCTAAGGCGAGGGCAAAATCCCCTTTTCCCGTCTCAAGTGCAATCGCCGTGGTCAGCACCCGCGTGGCCTGTTCGATATTCCCCCCGACAATCATCACAGCCCCAACTTCGCCGATGCCCCGGCCAAAACCGGCCAAGCACGCGGTCAGCTCTCCGCGGCGGCCGTCCCATAAAAGTGTGCGTATCCGTTGTCCTCGGCTGGCTCCGAGAGAGATTAAAAGATCGCGGTATTCCGCCCACAAATCGCGCAGGTGTTGATGCGCGATTGAGGCGATCAGCGGCATCAGAATCACCGCTTGCGCAAGGATCATAGCCCACGGCGTATAGAGCAGTCCAAGCACGCCAAAAGGGCCAGACCGTGACAGTAGCAGATAGACAAACAGCCCCACCACAACGGGCGGCAGCCCCATCAACGCATTCAGCGATGCGATGATCATCCTGCGGAAGCGAAACCGCTCAAGCGCAAGCAAGGCCGCACAGGGCAAAGCCAACAGACTGGCCAGCGCGACAGCCGAGATCGAGACAAATAAAGACCGTAAACTTATTTCGATAAGCTCCGCATCGGCTGTCCATATCAGCCAAAAACCGGCCCGTAATCCATCCCAAAGTGCTATCATGATCTTTGAATAGCGTCTTCACACACCTGACAACAGTCCAGAAATGCCCGCTTGTTCAAACAACCATGTCTTTTAAACCAATTGTTGTTGTACCGTTTGCGTCAACTGGGCCAAAGAAAATGGCTTCGGCAAAAAGATCGAATTAGGGATGCCGTTTTTGTCATGGGGAAATGTGCTTTCGGCATAGCCCGAGACAAACACTGTCTTGATGTCTGGCCTTTGTTTCAAAGCCTCTTTCACCCAAGTGGGACCGTCCATGCCCGGCATCATCACGTCTGTGACGAACAGATCAATGTTCAAAGTTTTATCTTGCAAGATCTCCAACGCGTTTTCCCCACACTCGGCCTCGATAACGCTGTAGCCCCGCATTCGCAAAGCACGGGCGCCAAAAGCACGCACCGACGCTTCATCTTCAACCAACAGGACAACAGGCGATGTCTGCTCCGACGCGGCAGGTGCGGGCATAGCAACAGAATGTGACAGCACAGGCACCGCGGGAACAGGCACATTTGTCTTGGCACAGATGACGTGTTCCGCAAAGCTGTCAGGGCTTATTTCCGCAGGCAAAGCCGCCTTATCAGGAACAGAGGGAAAAGAGGTTATCGTCCAATCTGCCAGCTCGACATCATAAGCGGGAAAATACAGCGAAAAGGTGCTGCCTTCGCCAAGTGTACTTTTCGCAAAGATAAACCCACCGCTTTGCTTGATGATACCGTAAGCCATCGATAACCCTAATCCTGTCCCTTCTCCTTGTCGTTTCGTGGTCACAAAGGGTTCAAAAATACGGTCAATCATATCCGGCGGGATGCCACACCCCGTATCAATGACCTTGATTTCAACATACTGACCGGCGGGAACAGTGACACGGTCATGTTGTTGATCTTGGACAAAATACGGGCATTTGGTTTCAATTTTGATTGTTCCCACATTGTTCATTGCATCACGTGCATTGACAATAAGGTTCATCAAAACTTGCTCTAACTGACGTTTATCGACGCGGATCGGCAACAGCCCCGGATCGTTCGACAGAACAAGTTGAATTTTTTCACCAACAAGTCGGTTTAGCAGATGCGTCAGATCAGCCAATGTGTCGCGTAAATCGATCAATTCCGGTTGCAAAGTTTGCTTGCGTGAGAATGCTAAAAGTTGCCCAACCAAAGCGGCGGCACGACTTGCATTTTGGTTGATTTGAATGAGATCCGCATAATCTGGATCGTCATGGGAATGCCGGAGCAAAAGCAAATCACAATGGCCCGAGATTGCCGTCAGCAAATTGTTAAAATCATGGGCCACACCGCCGGCCAGTTGACCAATGGCTTGCATCTTTTGGCTTTGAATAACTTGTCCTTCGAGGGTTTTATGTTCGGTCACATCGCTGAAAACCGCCAGCAGCTTGGCCTCTTCATCTGGGCGTACACAATTGCCCAGCGTGACTTGGAGATACTTTTCAGGGGCGGACGCCACAACGCGGACAACTTCTGATTTGCCAAGTCCTAAGCCACGCGCAGCATCGCCCAACCAATCTTGAATCGGACGCCCAAGACCCTCAAAAAGCGTCGGTAAATTGGATATGCCTTCTGTGATCTGTGGTAGAATTTTCAATGCCATACGATTTGCATGAAGGATTTTGCCCTCTGCACTTAGACACATCAGGGCCACAGGCAAACAATCGAACATAGGGGAAAATCTAAAATCGCTCAGCCCATTTTGATTTTCGAGGCGCAAAACAAACATATCGCATTGCTCATTTTGCGTCTCAAGCAGCACAATATGGGCTTGGAAACATTCTTTGTTGGTATGCACTGTTTTGATCGCACCGTTTCTAGGCACACGCTGCGAACCTCCACTAAAAATATCGCTTAGTGTTTTTGGCTGTCTGCCAATCATGTGATGTGCCGCAGCATTTGCGTATAAAACATCGCCTGTATCGTTAATCCTAAATTGTGGAATCATGGAAAGCGCGTCACGATCATATTCCGGCCTTTCATTAATCTGTAATCGCCACACCAAGCTTTGCCCAAATCTATAGGCTGAAATGCGTATATTGCCTTTGAGCGATTTTACATCTTCGTAGGCTGTTTCTGAACGCTCTAGCGTTGTATTGATCCGCGAAACTACGGCTTGTGGGTTGCCAATAAAATTTGCCAGGGCTTTGCTTGGACGCACGCCAACGTGATCGCCCATCTGGATGTGTGACACTTCATTCTGATAGTCAATATTACCGTCTAAACCACTGATAAAGGAAGGTATTGTATCCAAAGCAACAAAGCCCATCACAGCGCGCCTGTAGACTTGTTTTTTCAAAAAATCCAATACGCAAAGCCCGCAAAACAAAAACGCCAGAGCCAATAAAGCACTGCCACCAACAACCCCGATCCATATGTCGAAAGGATCAGGCGAGAAGCTTGCAAAAATCAAAAAAGATATCGCAAGTGTCAAAGCGGCACTGACTATCAGGATAAGACCCGTTGCAGGCATCTCAACCGATGGGCGCAAATTAAAACTTTTGGTTGCCGACAATCATCCATTCCCCACAGTTGTTCTTAACAAAATACTTAAAAAAATTAACTTAGAAAGAGTTAATCTAGCGTTAAAATTTTATGGAATAAGAGCACCTTAAATTGCAGCCTTGTGACGCAATAAGGTAAAACTGAAACCGTCACACTCTTCCAGCGGCGTCAAAACAAACGTATGTTCAATTTCAAAACCGGGGGTTTCCCTAAGAAATCTCTCAACGGGTGTAACTGTTTCAACCGTCAACACAGAGCATGTCATATAACCAATCCATCCCCCTGGCGCGAGATGCGCAAAAGCTCTGTTAAGAAGCTCTTTTTGTAGTGTTGCGTATGTGTGCAGCAAGTCTGGCCTCAGCTTCCATTTCATATCAGGTTGCCGGCGCCACACCCCCGTACCGGAACACGGCACATCCAGAATAATACCATCGAATATGCCCATCACAGCCCCTGGGTCTGCAAAAGATATGTCAACACCAGCCCGTTTGGCGCGCTGGCGTAACTGGCTGAGGCGCTGTGGAGCGATGTCATGGGCGGTGATTGGACCATCATGGCAGGCTGCAAGGGCCAAGGTTTTGCCCCCGCCACCGGCGCAATAGTCTAAGATACGTGCGCCAGGCGACAGCGGCAAAGCCGCCACAAGCGCCTGTGCGCCGGGATCTTGCAACTCAATGCGCCCTTCCAGATAGGGGGCCGTGCGTTCCAGTCCACGGCCATGATCCAGCACCAGCGCCCAAGGGCTGGCCGCATGTGGTTGCGGAGAAAACCCAAGCGTCTGTAATTCGGCCTGGGCACTGTCACGTGTTGTTTTTCGGATATTTACGCGCAGACCAATTTGCGCTCGATGCCGGAAGGCCTCTAAGACATCATCGGCTTTCGCCCTAAGGCTTTCGTCAAGCGCGGGTAAAAGCCAATCCGGGCAATCCAAACGCACGGCGCGGGGGGCTCCGGCCAAATCTCTTTGCAGCCGTTCATGCTCTGTCAGCGCATCCGGCGCATAGCGATCTTTTGTGAAATACACCTCTGGGTTTTCTCCGGTAGAGCGCACTCCGCCCAAAACGATACCGCGTCCCGTCTCCGATCCACCCAGCCAGGATCGGGACCGCCTTTGCCGCAATCCCGAAAAAACAATATCCCGCACCGCCGCGCGGTCTTTTGACCCGGCATAGCGTGCGCCACGCGCCCAGCACGTCAGGGCCGCTTCTGCGGGCGCGCCAGCGATCACATGATCCAACACCTCTATCGCAGCGGCCAAGCGCGCCCCGGGTGTCACCGTTGAGACCTTTGAAACGTTGCGCTTTGGGTCATGCGCGTGGATCACTCGGCCCGGTAGTTCGGACTTTCTCGTGTGATCTGCACATCATGCACATGGCTTTCTTTCAACCCTGCCCCGGTGATTTTCACAAACTGGCAGTTTTTGCGCATCTCGCTGAGTGTTGCACAACCGGTGTAGCCCATGGCTGCGCGCAAGCCGCCCACCAACTGATGAATCACAGTCGTGGCCGCGCCTTTGTAGGGCACCCGTCCCTCAATCCCTTCGGGCACAAGTTTTTCCGCCGCCGCATCTTTTTGAAAATACCGATCGGCAGAGCCACGCGCCATTGCCCCCAAAGAGCCCATCCCGCGATAGGCCTTGAAACTGCGCCCTTGGTACAGAATAACTTCGCCAGGGCTCTCATCAGTTCCAGCAATCATGGACCCCACCATGGCACACGAGGCGCCTGCGGCAATAGCCTTGGCAAAATCGCCCGAATATTTAATGCCCCCATCGGCAATCACCGGCACAGTCCCAGCCGCTGCGGCACACTCCAAAATGGCGGTCAGTTGCGGCACGCCGACGCCCGCAACAATGCGTGTGGTGCAAATTGACCCCGGCCCAATCCCGACCTTCACCGCATCCGCGCCTGCATCTATCAAAGCTTTGGTACCTGTGGCTGTGGCGACATTCCCGGCTAAAACTTGCACTTGGTTTGACAGCCGTTTCACACGCTCAACCGCCTTTGCCACACTCTCGGAATGTCCATGGGCGGTGTCGATCACGATCAGATCGCATCCGGCATCCACCAAAGCCTCTGACCGGGCAAACCCCGCATCGCCCACGGTTGTGGCGCCCGCCACTCGCAAGCGGCCCAAATCATCCTTGCAGGCTTGTGGGTTGAGCACCGCTTGTTCGATATCTTTGATCGTCAAAAGGCCGGTCAGTTTGCCCTCGGCATTCACAATCAGAAGTTTTTCAATCCGCCGCGCATGCATCAAAGACCGGGCCGCCGCCAGATCAACAGGCTCGTGCAGCATTGCCAGATTGTCAGAGGTCATCATCGCGTGCACGGGCGTGTCATCGTCAGAGGCAAAGCGCATATCCCGGTTGGTCACGATGCCCAAAACACGCCCGACGTCGTCCACCACGGGGAACCCTGTGACACGGTGACGCTCTTGCAGAGCTTTGGCATCGGCCAACGTCTGATCGGGGCGTAACGTATGGGGTTTGTAGACAATGCCCGAGACAAACCGCTTGACCCGCCGGACCTGTTGTTCTTGGTCTTGGATGCTGAGATTGCGATGTAAAACCCCCATGCCGCCCGCTTGCGCCATGGTGATGGCCATCTTTGCCTCGGTCACCGTGTCCATGGCAGAACTCAGAAGCGGGATGTTCAGCTCAATCGATTGGGTCAGCTTGGTACGCGTATCCACCTCGGCGGGCAAAACAGAGCTCGCGCCCGGCACAAGCAAGACATCGTCGAATGTAAGGGCCTCACGTATCTCCATGAAAAGCCTCCTTGGGCAGAGATCAGATGGCGCTGCGCAGTACCACGAGACAGGCCAAAGGAAAACCCTCGAAATCATGAAATATCGCTCTGGGCTTCCCCTTGGTCCAAAGATCGCGCATACTATCGAAAAATATAAGCGAAGCAGTGCCATGGCCAATGATCTTTTAAGTCTTTCCACAGACACCCAATATGATGCGACCTCCATTGAAGTTCTCGAAGGGCTGGAGCCGGTGCGCAAACGGCCCGGCATGTATATCGGCGGCACGGACGAGTCGGCGCTGCATCACATGGTGGCCGAAATCCTTGACAATGCGATGGATGAAGCCGTCGCCGGCCATGCCAGTTGGATCGACGTGACATTACACGCGGATTTTAGCGTCTCGATCCAAGATAACGGGCGGGGCATCCCAACGGATCCGCATCCAAAATTTCCCGATAAAAGCGCTTTGGAGGTTATCTTTTGCACCCTGCATGCGGGCGGCAAATTTTCCGGCGATGCTTATCAAACCTCTGGCGGCTTGCATGGTGTGGGCGCCTCTGTCGTCAATGCCCTTTCCGATCACCTAAGGGTTGAGGTCGCCCGTGGCAAACGCCTGATGGAACAGACATTTTCACGGGGGGTGCCGCTTGGTCCCGTCAAAGACTTAGGTGCTGTCTCCAACCGGCGCGGCACCACCGTCCGCTTCCACCCCGATCCAGAGATCTTCGGCACCCATACCTTCAAGCCAGCGCGCCTTTTGAAAATGGTCCGCTCCAAGGCGTTTTTGTTTTCCGGTGTGAAAATCCGTTGGGCCAGCGAAATTGACGATGGTCAAACCCCACAGGAGGCCACCTTCCACTTTCCCGGTGGCTTGGCTGATTATCTGCAAGAGACCTTAGGCGATGCGAGTACCTACACCGACACCCCCTTTGCCGGTGTTGTAGAATTCAAGGAAAAATTTGACCAGCCTGGCAAAGTGGAATGGGCGATCACCTGGACGCCCACCCGGGATGGCTTCATGCAAAGCTTTTGTAACACCGTGCCCACCCCCGAAGGCGGCACCCATGAAGCCGGGTTTTGGAGTGCCATCCTCAAGGGCATCAAAGCCTATGGCGACTTGACCAACAATCGCAAAGCCGCCCAAATCAGCCGCGAGGATCTTATCTCGGGCGGCTGTGCCTTGGTCAGCTGTTTCATTCGTGAGCCCGAGTTCGTGGGGCAAACCAAAAACAAGCTCGCCACCGCAGAGGCCCAACGCATGGTCGAGGGCGCGGTGCGCGATCATTTTGACACCTGGCTCGGGGCCGATCCAAAGACAGCCGGTCAGATATTGGACTTTCTTGTCTTACGCGCGGAAGAGCGCCTGCGCCGACGGCAAGAAAAGGAAACCGCCCGCAAATCCGCCACCAAGCGCCTGCGGCTGCCAGGCAAACTGGTGGATTGTTCCCAAAACGCGCGAGAGGGGACAGAGCTTTTCATCGTGGAAGGGGACAGCGCCGGGGGCTCTGCCAAAATGGCGCGGGATCGTGCGACACAAGCGTTGTTGCCGCTGCGCGGAAAGATTTTGAATGTCCTGGGGGCGGCCTCTGCAAAACTGGGGACAAACGCGGAAATCTCCGATCTTTGCCAGGCGCTCGGCGTTGGTTTGGGCACGCGCTTTGCGCTTGACGATTTGCGCTATGATAAAGTCATCATTATGACCGATGCCGATGTTGATGGTGCCCACATCGCTTCCCTGTTGATGACGTTCTTTTTCACCCAGATGCGCCCGATGATCGATGCCGGTCATCTGTATCTGGCTTGCCCGCCGCTCTTTCGCTTGACCCAGGGCGCACGCCGCATCTATTGCCAAAATGAAGCAGAGCGCGATGCCTGGATCGAAAAAGGCCTTGGCGGTAAAGGTAAAATCGATGTCAGCCGGTTCAAAGGCTTGGGTGAGATGGACGCCAAAGACCTCAAAGACACCACAATGAACCCGGCCAGCCGGAAGTTGATCCAAGTCACCATTGATGACACGATACCCGGGGAAACCAGCGATCTGGTAGAACGGCTGATGGGTAAGAAACCTGAATTGCGGTTTGACTACATCCAGCAGAACGCCAAATTTGTCGATGAATTGGATGTTTAACGGGCCTTGAGCGTCAGAACCGCCCCGCCTGCTGCTTCGGCATCGGCGGGATCGTGGGTGACCAGCAAGATCGGTAGCTTGGCTGCCTGGGCACGGGAAAACACCAGGCGGCGCATCTGTGCCTTCAGAGCGTCATCAAGGCGCGAAAAGGGCTCATCCAGAAGCAGCGCGTCAGGCGCGGCCAAAAGTGTCCGCATGAGCGCAACCCGCGCCCTTTGCCCGCCTGAGAGCGTTGCCGGATCACGGGCCTCAAACCCTTTCAGGTCGATGCTCTCTAAAGCCTCTTGAATGACCTGTTTGCGGGTTTTGGCATCTGCCGGCAACCCAAACGCCAAATTCTGCGCAACCGACATGTGGGGGAACAACAGATGATCTTGGAACATCAGACCTATACGGCGTGCTTGCGGGGGCATGTGGGTCACATCGCGGCCATTCAACATGATTTGACCCGTGACCTGAAACTCAGGCCCTAAGGTGCCAAGGATTGCCGCCAACAATGTGGATTTGCCCACGCCCGATGGGCCCATAACCGTTTGAACCTCACCGGGCCTGACAGAAAAGTTAACCTCAAAAAGCACACGCCCCTGAAGAGCAAGGCGCAGGTTTTTCAGACAAAGCCCATCAGACATCACGCAAGCCCCGCCGGTTACGATAGAGAAGCGCCGGGATCACAAGTGCTGCACCAAAAGGGGCCCAGGCGGCAGCGGTTAAGGTAAGCGACCACACACCAATCGCACGCCTATCGCCGCCAGAGGCCACCGCCAAGGCTTCGGTGGTTAATGTTTGAACACGTCCGCCCGAGGTCAGGAGCGTTGGTAAATACTGTGCAATAGATACAGCACAGCCTACCGCAAAGGCCACGAGGATAGGTTTCAGCAACATCGGTAGGCGCAAAACAAGGAACTGGCGGCTTTCATATGCGCCCAGGCTGGCTGCAAGCACGCCGAGCCGTGTGTCCCAGGCCCGATAAGGCCCTGAAAGTGCAAGGAAAGTATAGGGCAGGACAAAAACAAGGTGACTGATGAAAACAGGCCATACGCCCTGCCCAAGACCAAGTTGCAACAGGCCAATCTGGAGCCCAGGCAGAAATGTCACTTGTGGGATCAACAGTGGCAGATACAAGACCCAAAGGCTGGTGGTGTTCATCGGTTTGCCTGTGCGGTTCTCAGCTTCCAGACACAGGAGGCTGAGGACAAGTGCCACCAGGGCAACACCCGCGGCGAGTGTCATTGTGAAGACAAAGACATCTGCGATATCGGCGCTGTAACGGTCCCAGGTGCGCAGACGAAACGCATCTGGCAGAATGTGCGGAAACCGCCAACGTCCGGCGAACGACCAGATGACGTGGCTCAACACCCCTGCAAGGATCGCGGTTGCACAAAAGGTTCCCATAGCCAAGGAGAACCAGCGTCCGATATCATCCAACACACCGGACATCCGATAGCCCAAGGCCAGTACCCGCTGTCCAATCCAAGTGATAAGGCGCTCTGCGCACCACCATAGCGCCAACGCCCCCAGCACCAGCGCGAATTGCAACACACCTGCGGCGGCTGCTTGCGGGCGGCGCGCCAGGTTTGGGTCGGACATCCAGTCCACGATCAAAATGGCCAAGGTCGGGGGGCGCGTTGGTCCCAGCAACAGCGCCATGTCCACATTTGTCATCCCGTAAACCAGCACGGCAAAAACTGGCAGCCGCATTTGGCGATAAAACGCCGGCAATGTGGTTAAGAACCATCCCCAAATCCGGCCATACCCCAGGCTGAGGCTGATCATCCGTCGCTCCCCCGCTTGGGTTTGTGGCAAAGCCGCCAAAGCCATCAGCAGCAAGAACGGGATCTCCTTGCTAAGCAGGCCGAAGATGAGCGCCCATCCGCCCGGATCATGGGGGATCAGAACATCCGGTGGGCGGTCCCATCCTGTGGCCCAGGGCGACATCAACCGCACGATCCAGCCCGACGGCGCGATTAAGAAGGCCAGGCCCAAGGCGGCCGCGCCATGGGGCACGGACAACAAAGGCGACAACAGCCGTTCAAGATAGAAAAACACACGGGTTCCCTGCCAGCCGGCCACCAGCACACACACCAGACCAAAGGCCAGAAGTGTAGAGACCACCCCCGTCTTGAAAGACATCCAAAGCGATGTGGACAAGCCAGGATGGGCAAGCAGGTGTTGAAAAGGCTGCAGGCTCAAGGCAGGCACCCCGCCAATACGCCACAGGCCAATGGCAGGCAGTACCGTCCACATGATACCGAACAGAACAGGACCAACCAGCAAGGCCACGGTCAATACCGGCGCGATGCGCCAAAGAGGCCTTGCCTTAGGGTGCGACACCAAACCGTTCAATCCAGTCGTTCTCTATCGCCGTCGCCCAAGAGGGATGGGGTTCTGGCAACGCCTGCCCCAGCGCGGCCGGTGACAGCGTCGCAACGCCAAGCTCGAGCGCGTCAAAGGCCGCGCGATCGGCCGGGGCGAGCGCTTGCATATCCAGAACCGTGCCATAGCCCAAAATGTCTGGGGTTTGAGCACGTAACTGGGCCTCTGGGCTGAGCAGGAAGTTCGCCACCACCATGGCCCCGGCTTTGGCGGAACTGTTGTAGGGGATGGCCACAAAACTTGCATTGCCAATGGTACCGTTGTCCAACACAAATGTCCGGGCACTTTCGGGCAGCTGGTCATTGGCGATGGCGGCTGTGGCCTCCCCTGGGCTGAAGCTGATCGCCAGGTCAATCTCCCCATCATTGATCAATTGCAACTGTCGCGGCCCCGTTTGCGGATAGGCCTGACCCGAGCGCCACAGGACGGGCGTGATCGCCTCTAACCAAGTCCACAGCGGCGCGGTCACGTCCGCATAATTCTCTCCAACAGGCTGTTGTAAAACGCTTGGGTCGTCAACCAACTCGATCAGCATTTGCTTGAGGAATGTCGTGCCCAAAAAATCAGGCGGCTGGGGAAAGGTGAACCGCCCCGGATTGGCCTGTGCCCAGTCCAAAATCGCCGCCGCGGACTTTGGCGGATTGGGCAGAGTTTCACTGTCATAGATAAACACCACCTGTGCCATTGCCCAGGGGCTTTCAAATCCCTCTGTCGGAACAGTAAAATCGCTGGTCACGGTTTTGCCCGCGACATCCACAAACGTCCAGTTTGGAAGGTCTTCCGCAAACGGGCCAAACAAAAGCCCCGCCTCTTTCATCGCGGCAAAATTCGCGCCATTGATCCAGATCAGATCAATGGCCCCTGCGGTATCTTGGCCCGCGGCCTGTTCTGCCACGACACGGGACACCGCATCGGCGGTATCGGTCAGTTTCACATGCTCTAAAGTAACACCATGGTCCTCTTGAACTCGGTCGCCGACCCAGGCGATAAAATCATTGGTGTTGGTGGATCCGCCCCAGGCGTTCCAATATACGGTCTGCCCGTCCGCCTCGGCCAAGATAGCCCCCCAATCGCTGGGATCTGGATCGGCAAAAAGCGGTAAGCACGAGCCAACCATGATGCTGGTCGCAAGAAGAAAGTGTTTCATGTCTATGTGTCCTCCGTATCTTGAAAAACTTGCCGGGCCAGCAGAAGGCGCGAAGCGGCCGTGACAAAACAAAGTGCACCAAACCCCCAAGCCAGTGGCGCGAAATACTCTGGCAGAAGGCAAAAAAGACAAAAGAGCGCAATGGTTTCTGTGCCTTCCAGCAAACCGCCTGTAAAGTAAAGCGATTTTGCGCCGCGCTTGGATGTTTCCATGCCCCGTTTTTCCGCCAGTATCGCATAGCCCAAAAAGGTCGCACCGTTAAAATAGAAACTGGTCAGTAGCCAAGCGCCGGCCATGGCATGTGCTTCAGGCGACAGCCAAATAAAGGCCATGGGCACAGCGCCATAGAACAGAAAATCACACGTGATGTCGAGATAGCCGCCAAAATCCGTTTTCCGGCTGGCCCGGGCAATCGCCCCGTCAAGCCCATCTGCAAGACGGCTGAGGATGATCAACCCCAGCGCCCAGATCAAGGCCCCTTGCGTGATCAAGAAAGCCGCGCCCAACCCAAAGGCCAAACCCAAAAGTGTCATCCCATCCGCGCTGATCCCGAAACGGGCCAAACCATGCCCTGCAGCCGTCAAAGGGGGATCGATAACACGACGAAGATAAGCGTCCAGCATATAAGCCCTCATGTTTTGCTCCTCTTGGCGGAATTGCCGCTGGCTGGCAACTCTTCACACGTAAGCGTGATCACATGTGGGGGTATTCAGGCCGTTGTCTTTTCCAAACCTTCTTCTGGTTTCAGCCCGCGCAGGATCAGGGTTGATCCCACCGCCATGATGGCAGAGACCGCCAAACAGGCCGTAATGCCGCCCAGCTGATAGCTCAATCCCGAAAACAAGGTGCCAAAAAGCCGCCCGCCGGCATTGGCCATATAGTAAAAGCCCACATCCATTGACACGCGTTCCGATTTTGAAAACGCCAGTATCAGAAACGAATGCAAAGCGGAATTGACCGCAAAAATCGCCCCAAAGATGAGCAGACCCACCACCAATGTCAGGGACAGCGGCAAACCGCTTAAGATCACAGTCGCTAAGGCCAACGCTGCTTGGACCACCACCAGGGCCCAAGCCCATCTGCGGGCCTGGGGTGCGCGGCGATGGAGCGGTTGATCGGCCCCGCCCAACCAGCGCGGCGCTGTACCTTGGACAAATCCGTAGCCGATGATCCAGGCGGCCATGAACCCACCCACAAGGAAAAATGCCTGTTGGTTGCCAGCGGGTGTGCCATCGGACAGCTGGGCTGTGAAATAAATCGGGATGCCGACAACAAACCAGACATCGCGCGCGCCAAACAGAAACAAGCGCGCCCCAGACAGCCAGTTGATCCGCGGATCGGTCGAGAACACCTGGGAAAATTTCGCCCCCTTCTTGCCCACAGGCAACCCTGGCGGCATCCCCAAAAGAACCGCCACAAGAATGAGCGTCAAAATTCCCGCCATCCCCAACAAAGCCGTCTCAAACCCAAAGCTGGCCAATAGGGCCGCACCGAGGAAAAAGCCAACGCCTTTGACCGCATTCTTCGAGCCGGTCAGAATCGCCACCCATTTGAACAAGCCACCCCCCTGTTCCGGGGCCAGCAGTTTGACCGCTGATTTGGACGAGGTTTTCGCCAAGTCTTTGGCCACACCTGACAGCCCTTGCACGCCCATCACAAAAGCCACGGACACAGCCACCGTCCACGTCGGGTCCAATTGTGTCAGCGCCAAAAGCGCGATGATCTGAATGCTCAGCCCCATATAGAGTGTTGAGGTCAAGCCATAGCGCGCGGCAATCCAACCGGCGGACAGATTGGTGACAATGCCAGCGACTTCATAAAGAATAAACAGATAGGCCAGCTGCACAGGCGTAAAGCCCAGCATGTTGAAATGCAGCAAGACCAGCATACGCAACGCACCATCGGTTAACATAAACGCCCAATAGGCGGCGGTTACAGCGATATAGGCGGCCAGGCCTTTGGGTTTGCTGTGGCTCATTTTATCATCATGCGGATAAGGTCGACCATGCGGCACGCATAGCCCCATTCATTATCGTACCAAGCATAAATTTTGGCATGCGTCCCGTCGATCACCACGGTGGACAGCGCATCAATAATGCTGGAGCGATCATCGTTCAGATAGTCAGTGCTGACCAAAGGGCGCTCTTCATAACCTAGTATACCCTCCAGCTCCCCCTGGGCGGCCTCTTCAAAGGCGGCATTGACTGCCTCTGTGGTGGTTGCGCGCTCTAACTCAAAGGCACAATCCGTCAAAGAAGCATTCAACAGAGGGATACGAATGGCATGGCCCATCAACTTGCCCGCAAGCTCGGGGTAGATGTCGATGATGGCTTTGGCCGAACCGGTCGTCGTCGGGATCATATTCATCAAGGCAGAGCGCGCCCGGCGGGGGTCTTTATGCGCCCGATCTGCAATGGTTTGCGTATTGGTCACATCATGGACTGTGGTGAAAGAGCCCCGGCGCAGACCAAATGTCTCTTTTATCACCTTGATCACGGGGGCCAAACAATTCGTGGTGCACGAGGCCGCCGTGACGATTGTTTGACTGCCATCGTAAAGGTGGTGATTGACCCCATAGACAATGTTCAAAGCACCTTCGTCCTTGACCGGGGCAGAGACAAGAACACGCGGCACAGATTGATCAAAGTAAGGCTGCAGCTTGGCTTTGGATTTGAACACTCCGGTGCAATCCACCATCACATCAATGTTATAGTTTTGTAAGCCAAGCGCCGCCGGGTCACGCTCTGATCGCAGCGGGATATCTTTGCCCGCAATCCGCAGCCCATCATCGCTGGCCTCAACCGGTGTCGGCCAGTGTCCATGGATCGAGTCAAACTCCATCAACAAAGCATGCTGGCTGAGATCGCCCGAGATGTCATTGATCAGAACCACGTCGATCTCTGGGCTGGTATCCATCAGCCGTCGTAAAACCAATTTCCCAATCCGGCCCAGGCCGTTAAGTGCAATACGTGTCATAGGGGTCTCTCTTTATCTGGATTTATGCGATAGAAATATCATCAAGCCGTGCCTGTAAAGACGCACGATCCAAGCTTTCCGGTGCTAAGGCCGCAAACAGTTTGATCCGGCGATCCAGTTCCTCAAACGCCTTGGCAAACGCCAGGCGACGCGCGGCCTCGGTGCCCTCTGCCTTGACGGGATCGGCCACAGGCCAGTGTGAGGTCAATGGCCCCCCTTCCCATGGATCACAAGGCTCTGCCGCCGCGCGATCGCAGACGGTAAAGACAAAATCCAAATGCGGCGCCTCTGGCCCTTGAAATACCGAAAGAGGCTTGGGATTTAAGCTGTCCACCGAATATCCATTGCGCCGCAAAAGATCGACCGCCATGGCGTTCGGGGTCTCTGCCGGTGCTGTGCCAGCAGAATGGGCAATGAACCGCCCTTCCCCTTCTTGTGTAAGGATCGCTTCCGCAAATAACGAACGGGCAGAATTGCCGGTACAGATGAAAAGAACATGATAGGGACGCGCAGTCATAGATATGTACTCCGTGTTGAGAAGAGGGGTGAATAGGTCAGGTCGGCCAAAACAGCAGCCCGTCCAGAAAAATTGCAGAACAGAGGCAATTTGGGGCATATTGGCCCGATAATTCAGTGCCCGCCCCTCTCTGTGCACCGTGATCAGCTTTGCCTCAAGCAGCTCCGTTAGATAGCCTGAAAGCGTGTTCGCTTTGAGACGATAGGCGGCCAGAATGTGGGACGGGCGCGTGACATGGGGCATCCGTCGCATAATCAGCCGAAAAATATCCAGCCTGCTGGGGTGACTGAGCGCTGCAAAAGCTTTCAACATATTTTCAGAAGTCCTATCAGTCACAATAGTTCTGAAATACCCGAATTATTGCGCGCCGCCAAATGAATATTTGATGACAAACCCCCCGATAGGATTTTCACCTTGCCGCTTTGATAAAATTATCTTACTTATCACAGCTGGAGGCTTGGCAGAGTGGTCGAATGCGGCGGTCTTGAAAACCGTTGACCGTGAGAGCGGTCCGTGGGTTCGAATCCCACAGCCTCCGCCATTGTAAATAGGGTACAACCTTTCGGGACATATTGGCTCAGTATTGAAGGTCGACAGCCTGTTGCTCATGTGCGGTCACGGTAGACGGTCGGCGAGTTATGTGGCATGGTTGGCAGCTGCGCCGCTACGGGCAAGCGCATCGCGTGCCATGTCAGCCACCGACCAGTTGCAAACTGGATTGGTGTGTATGGCAGTGAGAACCCGGACCGGGCGTGCGTCCGCCCCCCCCGCAAGCGCGCCCTTATTTGCTGCAGCGCACTCCAAGTAGGCGCGCAGCACCCGTGCAAGGATTGTCTCAGAGGGTCGAAGTGTGATGACATCGTCGATCGGTTGTCCTAGCACACAATCTTGGGGCCGAGCATCCTAAGCGTCTCCCAAAAGCCATGCCCCCACCGTTTCACTGCAGTCCCGCAGGTGCCGCGAAGGGCAAATGCTCGAAGATCAGGTGCCGAGTGCCGGACGTAAACGCGAAAGGACCGCAAATCATCTGAGTTTCCCGCGCTCCTTGCACGCCAACATAGGCAAGCACGCCGTCACTTCGATGTTCGGTCTTCTCAAGCATCTTATCGAGGCTCTGCTTCGCGGCAAAATACCAAGTCAAAGAACCGGAACAATTTCGCGCCAAATCCAGACAGTGATGATAACCAAGATCGATCTCGTGATCCTGGACGCGCTGGGATACCTGCCGCTCAGCGCATCCGGCGGCGCGCTGTTGTGTCAACTGCTGCGCAAACTCTGCAAGCGCACCAGTGTCTTCATCGCAACCAACCTCAACTTCTCGGAATGGGCGCAAGTCTTCAGTGATATAAAGATGACAACCGTATTGCTCGACCGTCTCACACACCGCTGTCACATCCTTGCGACCGGTAACGACAGTTACCGCTTCAAAGCCAGCTCCGAAGCCGAAAAAACAAGAAAGAAGGCTGCCAAATTGACCAACACAGAAAGGCCGAGACATAAACAATGATGGGACCAATCTCAGGGACGCAGAGCTCCAAGAGGTCCGCCTCGGGGGCACACGTTTGGACGGGGCGTATCTATCGGTGGCGATTTTTGCTAATGCAAAGAGACTCAATGCCGACAGTTTTGTGACAGAATACGGGTCAGAACCCGCTTGAGCTTTGACCAATCAACCGCCGGTTGATCTCGATCTCTCCTGGATTGATCTGTGTGTCTTTGATGAAACCCACCATAAACGCGGGGAACGCCCCGATCCTTGTCCTGCCAGAGGCGGAGGATTAGCCGCTGATCTCTGTGCCCAAGGCGGCGGCCACGGTAAAGATGTCCTTATCGCCGCGCCCGCACATATTCATGCAGATCAAGTGATCGGCGGGCAGATCGGGCGCGATTTTCAGGACATGGGCCAGGGCATGGGCGGGTTCCAGCGCGGGGATGATCCCTTCCAGCGCACAACACAGTTGAAACGCCGCCAAGGCCTCGGCATCGGTGATCGCGACGTATTCTGCCCGGCCGATGTCGTGCAGCCAAGCGTGCTCTGGCCCGATGCCCGGATAATCAAGGCCCGCAGAAATCGAATAACCCTCTAGGATTTGACCATCATCGTCCTGCAACAGATACGTCCGGTTGCCGTGCAGCACCCCGGGCCGCCCGCCGGTCAATGAAGCACAGTGCTCCATCTTCGCGGTCACGCCCTTGCCGCCAGCCTCGACGCCGATGATCGCCACCTCTGTGTCATCCAGGAACGGGTAAAACAGCCCCATGGCGTTGGAGCCGCCACCGATAGCGGCAATCACCGTGTCGGGCAAACGTCCCTCTGCGGCCACCATCTGTTCGCGCACTTCCTTGCCAATAATGGACTGGAAATCGCGCACCATCGCCGGATAAGGATGCGGCCCCGCCACCGTGCCGATGCAGTAAAACGTATCGCGCACATTTGTCACCCAATCGCGTAACGCGTCGTTCATCGCGTCTTTCAGCGTGCCGCGCCCGCTTGTCACGGGCACCACCTCCGCCCCCAGAAGTTTCATCCGAAACACGTTGGGCTTTTGCCGCTCCACATCATGCGCGCCCATGTAAACAACGCATTGCAACCCGAACTTCGCACAGACCGTGGCGGTGGCGACCCCGTGTTGGCCCGCGCCGGTCTCGGCGATGATGCGGGTTTTGCCCATGCGGCGGGCGAGGATGATCTGGCCCAGCACGTTGTTGATCTTATGGGCGCCGGTGTGGTTGAGTTCATCACGTTTCATGTAGACCTTCGCGCCGCCCAGATGCGCGGTCAGGCGTTCGGCGAAATAAAGCGGCGAGGGGCGGCCGACGTAATCTTTCCAAAGCCTATGCATCTCGTCCCAAAACGTAGGGTCGGTTTTGGCGTGCTCGTATTGGGCCTCCAGCTCTAGGATCAGGGGCATCAGCGTTTCAGACACAAAGCGCCCGCCAAATTGCCCAAAGCGACCGCTCTCATCCGGGCCAGTCCTATAGCTGTTGATCAAATCTTCCGCCATGTTGCCTCTCTCCACATCATTGAACTTTCCTATGCGACACGCCGCTCTGTGGCAAGGGGACCGAGTTGAGACATAAAGTCTCGGAAGGGTCATCTGCGCAGATGCAACAGCGACATCAACCGCGCCTGGCGTGCAAAGGGCGCGCGCGGTGCAGGGCTTCCACCGCTGCGGATCACGCGAAGAGACAGCCAAAAGGCGAGCAGGCCAAAGAGAACCCCACCAACCGCTTGGCCGATCAACACGCCGGGGGCACCGAACCACAATGCACCCAGAGCCACGAAAGGGATCGTGCCGATGGTGTGGCGGCCCCAGTTGATCCAGGTGGAATAGAACGGATGGCCAAGATTGTTGAAAGCGGCGTTGGACACAAAGATCACGCCATTGAAGAAGAACACCAACGCCAGAGGGCCACAAAAGAGGTAGATCAGGGTCAGTGCCAGACCTTGGGCATCAAACAGGGCCGCGATCCACGGCCGTAAGAGGAACAGAAGCACAGACATCAACACAGTGAAGCCCAGGCAAAACAACAGGCCATCGAGATAGGCGCGGCGCACGCGCGGCTGTCGTTTTGCGCCAAAATTCTGGCCGATGATGGGACCAACGGCCCCCGAGAGCGCAAACAGAACCCCGAAGGCCACGGGTGTGAGACGGGCAACGATGGCCAGCCCGGCCACAGCCTCTTCTCCGTAAGCGGCCATTGACCGTGTCACCCAGGCCTGACCCACCGGGGTGGCCAATTGCGTCAAGATCGCGGGAATGGCGATGGCCAGCAAGGGGCGCAAATCAGCCAAAAGCTCTGTCAGGTTTGGCAGGGCCAGCCCGCCGTCCAGTTTCAGAAGCGGGCGTAAGGCGACAAAGGCGATGGCAAAGCGCGCACAGACAGAGGCAAGGGCCGCGCCGGTCAACTCTAAGTCCAGGCCGAAAATCAAGATCGGGTCGAGCACGGCGTTGACCAGACCGCCCACGATGGTGGCCATCATCGCCTTTTGCGCCTCGCCATGGGCACGCAAGATTGCCCCGCCAATCATGCCCACAAGCAAAAGCGGCAAAGAGGGGATGATGATCGACAAATAATGCACGGCCAGTTCTTGCGTCTCTCCCTTTGCCCCGATCAGCAAAACCAAGCTGTCGAGATTGAGCCAGACAATCGCGGCAAAGATTGCTCCAAGGATCACCCCATAGATCAGGGCGATGCTGGCCGATGTCGCAGCCTTAGCCCGGTTGCCCGCCCCCAATGCGCGGGAGACGGTTGCACCAGCCGCAATCGCCATGCCAATCCCGAACGAGGTTGTGAAAAACAGGATTGCGCCAGCATAGCCAACGGCGGCGGCGAGCTCGGCCTTGCCCAGCATGGCGATGAAAATCATATCAACAAAATCGACCAGGAAAATCATCATCAGGCCGAGTGAGGCCGTTAGCGACATCACTGTCACATGGCGAAAGAGGTTGCCGGTTAAGAATTTTGCCTGTGTCTCAGCCATCTGATGCCTCCATGACATAAGCCATAGAGCAAAAGCGCATAGGATTATAGAGCGTTTAGGCCCCTGCGGTTTGCAAAGCCTCTAACACAACCTCTGGGGTCAGAATTTCTGGCAAAACCACGCCATCGGGGGCATTCGGGCCATAAACGATATTGAAGGGGATGCCAAAACGGCCGTGCTCTTGCAAATACGCTTGAATGTCGGGATTGGGCCGCGTCCAATCCGCGCGCACGCGTGTAACAGTCTCTAAGGCATCGGCCACACGCCCGCGATCCAAAACGAGGGCTTTGTTGGCTTGGCAGGTGATACACCAATCGGCGGTGACATCGACAAAGATCACCTCTCCGGCTAAGACACGCTGGGCAATATCGTCTCGGTCAAAAACACTCCACTGGCTTTCAGGCGCAACACCCGGGTCTGAGGGCATCAGAAGACCAACCGAAAGCGCCCCAAGGCCAAAGGCTGCTGTGACCCAAAGCGCCGACGTCCGCCGCAAGAACAGCACACCAACCGCGATCACCGATAAGGCTGCTATGACAACCGCGACTGTTGCGCCTGCAACACTGGATAGGATACTCAACAGCCACACTGTTGTAGCAACCAAAAACCCCGCCATCGTCCACTGCACCCAGAGCATCCACCGCCCTGGTTTGGGAAGGCGCGCAATCCATCCAGGCCGCGCCGCAATCAACAGATAAGGCAGCGCAAGCCCAAAACCCAACGCCGTGAACACCGTGAAAATTTCAACAGGCCCCCGGCTGAGCGCATAGGCCACCGCTGTGCCCAAAAATGGTGCAGAGCATGGCGTTGCCAAAAGGGCCGCGAAAGCGCCTGTGGCAAACTCTCCAAGCCACCCTTTGGTGGCTTCGGTTTGCGCCAGTCGTGTATTCACGGACTGTGGTAAAGTCAGGTCAAAGGCCCCCAGAAGATTTGCCGAAAACAGCACCAAAACGGCAATAACCAGGCTCAGGAAAACGGGGCTTTGGAACTGTACCCCCCACCCGACCATGGCGCCCGCAGACTTCAGAGAGATCAGCGCGACCGCCAGCGCCCAAAAGAAGACCAAAATCCCCAGTGCACTGACCAGAAAACCCGTTCGAATTCTTGTCTGAGAGTGTCCCACAGTGCCAAGCGCCGTGGTCAGTTTGATCGCCAGAACGGGCAGCACACATGGCATGACATTCAAAATCAAACCGCCCAAAAGCGCAAACCCTAAAATCATCCAAAGGCTTTGGCCGCTCTCAATACGGGCGGGCGGCTGATCAAGTGCCACCCTTTGGGTGGTTGCTCTGGCCTGGTCAACAATGGTGACATCGAGTTGTCCGTCACCCGGTGTGAGGATGGGAAAAGCAGCCCGCAAACGTAATCCATCGGCGCTGAGTTCAATGTCGGGCGCGCCAAAGGCCGCATAGGCCCCCAACTCCGGGAAAACATCCGGGGCCCGGAACGGCACCTGAGACGTGGCGGCGATCACAAGTTGCCCGTTTGCCAGACCGGCCTCTGTCACAGTGATCCCCGAGGCGCGTCCGTCCTCATCAGGCACTTGCGCAATCCAGCGACTTAACAGCGCCGCCACGTCGGTGTCTTGGCCCATCGCCCGTGGCAAATCGAGCCGCAAAGACACTGTCTCTGGGATACATATATCCTCACAAACAAGGATATGTGCCGTGATATCAAGGACAACCGGACGGTCTGGCTCTTTCAGTGAAATTTGCAACGGAAAGACAACTTCATCCGCGTATCCAAAGTTTTGTATATCAAACGCAACAAAACGCTGCGGCGCAGGATAGGATAAAGCGACATGCGCCACATTCTCAGACCCGCTCCAGTCCAGCTCCGGCGGCAATCCCACTTCGCCGGGAGAGCGCCAATAGGTTTTCCACCCCGGCGCCATGGACAGATGTAGTCCCGCCGAAAGCGTGTTCTGCCCCGGCACAATACCGTTTTGTACGGTAATCAGCCGGGCCGTGACCGTCTGAGTTGTCACCTCAGAGCTGGTCGCCGCATGGATTGGGGCTGCGATGCTCAGGAAAATAAAGAGAATAAAATGAAAAATTTTTGTCATAAAGCTAATGAAAGGCTCGTGGGTTTGCTTGGCAAGGTCTACCCTATCACAAATATGTTTTCGTTGTGGTGTGAGGGAGACACCAAAACCGCGTTTCTTTTAGATATTCTTTCTGCTAAATTGCTTGGCAGAGTGATTTTAGGAGTTTGACATGGTTATCCGTCTGGTTGCGATTTTATTCATGTTTTTTTCGGCAGTACAACCAGCCTTGAGCCAAGACATATCCGATGCGCGGATCAAAGAACTCGCCCTGGAAGCTATTCTTGAAAATCCTGAAATCCTCATGCAGGCGGTGGAAATTCTGCGTCAGCAGGAGGCGACAGCACACCAGACCGCTGTTCAATCTGCTCTGGAAGAAAGCCTTGCGTTATTAGAAAGTGATGCAAATGCCCCGGTTCTTGGCAATACCACAGGCGATGTGACCATTGTTGAATTTTTCGATTACAACTGCCCCTATTGTAAACGGGCAAAAGCCGAAGTTCTGGCCGCCCTCGAAGCAGATGAAAATATCCGATTGGTTCTGAGGGAATGGCCCATTCTTGGACCAGCCTCTGTTGAAGTGGCACAGGTGGCCCTGGCGGCACAGGCCCAAGGCAAATATGCTGAGGTGCACAACGCTTTGATGGCAAATCCTGGTCGGACTGACCTGGACATCGCGCTTTCCGTGGCCAAAGAACTCGGCCTGGATATAGAGAAATTAAAAAATGATATGGAGTCTGATTTGGTAACAGATCATATCGAAACATCCCTGAAACTTGCGCAAAAGCTTGGATTGACGGGAACACCCTCCTACGTGATTGGCGGAGTGCTGCTTCCAGGTTTTTTGGATAAAACAGATATCGAATTTGCAATCAATGAAGCGCGCTCAAACCTATGATCTCCGGTTGTAATATCGACGATAAGTCCGACGTCGAATGAATTAGAATCCGTATTTATTTAAGTTTTCATTTTCTATAATTTGGAAACAATGGTATATGTAATCTATAAATATACTGGAGATTGATGGTGTTTAATAAATACATCCTGATATCGATCGGCATCCTATGTGTGTTGTTTTTCTTGCGATTTTCTGTGAATGAACATGGGGAAATTGTAAGAAATGACAGTCTGAAACCTATATTCCAAGGAATACTCTCACAACAGAATGAAACCGATCAGGCGCCTCAGAGTGAAGCCAATGACCAGCGCCCGGGATTTTGGCGAAGCGTGCAGCCGCAAACAGAGTTTTGATTTTCGGGCGGTGGTCACGTACCACATAGTCGGACTTCTCACCTGTTAAAAATAACGATGGTCCTTCAAAACAGGTTTTCATCTCCGGAAACCCCAAGATTTTTCCCATTTCTTGCTCCAAGACATCTAAATTCAGCCGCCAAGACCGACTTTTCAAATCGAGGGATTGCAGCAGAAAGGCTGTGATAGTTTCATCCTGAACATGGGGGAAAAGTTGCTGAAACGCCTCTGGCCGCCGACGAATGTTACCAAGGTTCACTGCACGCATTGCTGTGATGAAATGCCGTTGTGAGTCATCGTAAACAACCGGCGCGATATCCGCCACAACCAACCGCCGGACCAAATCGGGGTGACGCAGCGCCAAAACCATGGCGGCCTTTCCGCCCATAGAATGGCCTAAAACGTCTGCTCTTTCACCAATGACTTCTGAGATAACCGCTGCAAGGTCTGCGGCCAGATCCTCATAGCTATGGCTTGGCAAAAACGGGCTGTGGCCATGATTGCGCATATCCACAACGTAGACGGGGCCTGCTTCACTTAACCGAGAAGCAATAGTCTGCCAATTGCGTGCCGAACCAAAAAGCCCATGGGCTATAAGCAGAGGCGTGGCGCTTCCCGCCGATGGGTAAGAGACGACGTTCAGCAGCACGTTCAGACGGCACGCTTGAGCGTTTCGGCAAGATCAACCCGTTCCCAACTGAAGCCACCGTCGGCATCAGGCGCACGGCCAAAATGTCCATAGGCAGCCGTCCGTTCAAAAATGGGTTTATTCAGGCCGAGGTGGGTACGTATGCCCCGTGGTGTGAGATCCATGACGTGCCCTAACACTTGCTCGATCTGTGCTTCTGGCACCAAACCTGTCCCGTAGGTCTCTGCATAAATAGACAAAGGTTTAGCAATGCCAATCGCATAGCTCAGCTGAATCGTACAACGCCGCGCAAGGCCGGCGGCGACAACGTTTTTCGCAAGATACCGCGCGGCATAAGCTGCGGATCGATCGACTTTTGTCGGATCTTTGCCGGAAAACGCGCCGCCCCCATGGGGGGCAGCGCCGCCATAGGTATCTACGATAATCTTACGCCCCGTCAGCCCCGCATCGCCATCCGGGCCACCGATTACAAACTTGCCCGTAGGATTGATCCACCATTCTGTGGCCTCTGAAATCCACGCCTGTGGCAAAACTTCGCGGATATACGGCTCGACAACGGCGCGCACATCTTGCGATGTCATGCTCTCATCCAGATGCTGGGTAGACAGCACGATGGATCGCACACCTATGGGCTTGCCGTCCTGATATTCGACAGTTAGCTGGCTTTTGGCATCTGGTCCCAGCGTGGGTTCTGTGCCGTCTTTGCGCACCTGCGCCAACCGACGCAAAATTGCATGGGCGTATTGGATTGGGGCCGGCATAAGCTCAGGCGTTTCATCTACGGCATACCCGAACATGATGCCCTGATCACCGGCACCGTCTTTATCCACGCCTTGCGCGATATGGGCCGATTGAGCGTGTAGGAAGTTGAGAACATGACAAGTGTTCCAATGAAACTTGTCTTGCTCATATCCGATGTCTTTGATGCAGTCACGGGCGATCTGTCCGATGCGGCCCATGAAATCCTTCAACCGCTCTTGATCGGTCAAGCCAACCTCCCCGCCGATGACCACCAAACCGCTGGTCGCAAAGGTTTCACAGGCCACACGAGCCTCGGGTTCTTCTGTCAAAAACGCATCGAGCACGGCATCGGAAATGCGGTCGCAGACTTTATCGGGGTGTCCTTCAGACACAGACTCCGAGGTGAAGACATAATTTGATCGTGACATGGGGATGCTCCGTTATCTATAGACATGCCACGCCAGGAAGCCGTTGTGGCCGTGAAAGCCAGCGATACGCTGTCATGGCATAACAATCAATTAAAAATATGACGCCGATGTAAAATTAATCCCAGCCCAAGACCAATCACAAACACCAATGCGGGCCAATCGCCAAACCGCACATAAAATGTTTCAGGTAACACATCTGGAAGCCGCACATCCAAAGGACCGGCTGTGTTCAAGGGCAACTGATCAATGATCGCCCCGCGTGCATCAATAACGGCTGATATGCCTGTATTGGCAGCGCGAATAACAGGAATGCCGCTTTCGGCTGCGCGCAACTGGGCCAAAGCCAAATGTTGCTGCGGGCCTGCGAAAGTGCCGAACCAAGCATCGTTTGTCAGGTGAACCAGAACCCGCGGCCGTTCGACCTGACGGAAATATCTTGGGAAAATGGCCTCGTAACAAATCATCGGAAACACGGCTCCAATGCCCGGAACATCCATGAGGGCGGGCCCTGGACCTGGCTTGAAATCCCCCACCACAGAAGCAGCCAGCGCACGGATACCAAGCGTCTGAAAAAAAGTGGAAAACGGCAGATACTCTCCGAACGGAACCAGGTGGTGTTTGTAATAAATGTCGACGATCTCTCCGCTGGCATCCAAATGTAGCACCGTATTGCGCGGTGCGGTGTCATAGCCCAGCGCCCCGACCAAGACAGGAACACCGCCGGCGGCTTCAGCCACACGGGCGCGCACTCTCTCTGAGTCTTCGAGATAGGCTGGCAAAGATGTCTCTGGCCAGAGGATCAAGTCTACCCCCTCTGCGCTTGGGGCCGCACTGGCCCGCAGCGCGCGGCTAAAGAACATCGGCATCTTGTCCGGACGCCACTTCAAGTGTTGCGGGGCATTGGGCTGGACCAGACGGACCACCGGGTTTTGTACATCTGCCTGAGGCGGATCTGGGAAGCCGACAGCCCCTAGAAAAAACAGCGCCCCAATGGCAGCTGCGCTTGTGATCTGGCTCCAAAATTTCTGATACGCTAAGCCTGCTGCAAGACATAATATAAGCACCGTGAACCCGAACGGACCCACAATAGAAGCCAAGGGCAAAACCGGGGTCATGATCAAAATGTGGCCGGGTTCGGCCCAGGGAAAACCGGTGAAAATATGCCCGCGAATATACTCCATAACGGCTAGGCTGACCGCCAAGACAAGGGGATTTCTTGGCCCAAGATAACCCGCACCCCATGCTGCAACAGCCCAAAAAAGTGCGAGACCGCCCGCCAAAAAAACCAGCGCGAAAGGCGCCATCCATCCCGTCTGATCAATTTGTACAAAGAACGGCTCCACAATCCAGTGGAGCGCCACGGCAAAATGTCCAAATCCAAAAAACCATCCCGCCCGTCCCGCTCGTGGAGCTGTTAAGATCAAATGAAATCCCAGGGCAAAAGCTGGAAGTGCCACGTACCACAAACCCCATGGCGCTTGTCCCAATGCGGCCAAAGCCCCCGCCAAAACCGTTACTGTCAGATAGTGCCAAGGTCGGCTTTTGGGTAAGTTCATTCAGCGGGGCCTGCCACATCTGGAACGCGCACCCGCAGGCGCTTAATGCGTCTGGGATCGGCGTCCAAAACCTCAAACTCAACGCCAGAGGGATGGGGCACCATCTCCCCGCGCACCGGCACCCGCCCGGTCAACACAAAAACAAGCCCCCCGAGGGTATCGATCTCTTCATCCTCTAAGGCATCGGACAGATGCAGACCCGCCTCTGCTTCAAATTCTTCCAGCGGCGCGCGCGCAAGTGCGATAAAACAGCCCGGTTTTTCTTCCCGCCACAGCTTATCTTCCGCTTCATCGTGTTCATCGGCAATCTCACCAATCACCTGTTCTATGAGATCTTCAATCGTCACTAGGCCGTCAACACCGCCATATTCGTCAATCATCAAAGCCATATGGATGCGTTGCGTTTGCATCTTCTGCAACAAAACACCGATGGGCATGGACGGTGGTGCATAAATCAAAGGTCTAAGCAATGGGTTCAAATCAAAGTTTTGCACGCTACCATTAAATCCGACTTTCAGCGCGATATCTTTCAGATGCGCCATGCCCAAGGGCTGATCGAGGGTCGTGTCGTAAACGGGTAGTCGTGTTAATCCACTGTCGCGAAATACATCCACAAGATCGCTGAGGTCTATGTCCACAGGCACACCAACGATTTCAGCCCGTGGCAGGGCAACGTCATCAAGGCGCAGGCGGCGCAGATTTGAAAGACCCACGGTTTGCGTGCTTTTTATGTCTGGCATGGTGTGTGCCGACTTTTGTTTGTCTGCGGGTTGCTTGGTGAACAATCGCGCAAAAAGGCTTTGGCGCCTCATGCCGGGTTCGTCTGTTGTATAGCCAACATCCGACTTTTGTTCTGTAGGCACGTTATTGTTGATTTGTGTCATCTTTTCTTAAGCAGACCTTCGCTTTTGCGACCTGCATATCCACTGATATTAATTCCTAATATATGGATTTGCCACACCAAGTCTGGCAAGTACCTTTACTTCAATATTTTCCATAATCTGAGCGTCTTTATCACTTTCATGATCAAACCCGAGCAAATGTAATAGACCATGGACCAAAAGATGAAGGACATGCGCCTCCAGCGATTTCCCGTCTGTCTCGGCTTCCCGGAGGCAGGTATCGTACGACAGTGCGATATCCCCAAGTTCGTATGACGTGATGTCAAGATTAGGCAAAAAGCCCAAATGATCTGGTTTGCGGTCAACGGTTGGCCAACTCAAGACATTGGTCGCTTCAGATTTTCCACGAAATTGACCGTTCAAACGCCTGATTTCCGCATCATCGGTTCCAAGCAAACTGACTTCTAACGCATCGGGCAGCTTTAATTCTTCCTGTAGGGCCCTTGTCGCCTGATAAGCCCACAGCTCCAGCCCCTTCCAACGCGTGTCTGAAAGCTGCACTTCAATCAGCGGTTGTGTCTTTTTCATAAGCATCGATGATTTTGGCAACAAGCGGATGGCGCACAACATCGGAAGATGAAAAGTATTCAAAACGAATGCCTTTGACGCCTTTGAGTATACGTTCCGCTTCGCGCAAACCGCTCACCACACCTTTGGGAAGATCAACCTGACTGCGATCGCCTGTGATGGCCATGCGCGCGCCCTGCCCCAAGCGTGTGAGAAACATTTTCATCTGCATCGCGGTGGCGTTTTGCGCCTCATCCAGAACGACAAAAGCGTTTGACAGCGTGCGCCCGCGCATGAAAGCCAACGGTGCGATTTCAATCCGCTTTTCCTCAATCAGTTTACCGAGCTGTTTGCCTGGCAAAAAATCATGGAGCGCATCATAAAGCGGCTGCATGTAGGGATCGACTTTATCTTTCATATCTCCAGGTAAAAACCCAAGACGCTCCCCCGCTTCGACAGCCGGACGGCTAAGAATAATCCTGTCGATCTCACCTGTGATGAATTTGTTCACCGCCATCGCCACGGCGATATATGTCTTACCCGTCCCAGCGGGACCGATCCCAAAGGTTAATTCATTTTTCAGCAAAGCTTGAGCATAGGATTTTTGGGCAATGGTTCTAGGTTCGACCGTTTTTTTGCGTGTCCGTATCTCAAATTCCTGCGCGCCGAACATCTCAATTTGATCTCCATCACGGGTTCCCGTCCCTTCTGCTGAGCGCTGCATACGGATCATGGCCATGATGTCTTGATCATCCACATTTTTGCCTTGCTCTAACCGTTTGTAAAGGCTCACAAGTAAGTTTTCAGCTTCTTCAGCAGCCTCACCGTGAAGTTCAAGACTATTGCCGCGACGTGAGATTTGAACGCCTAAGAGGCTTTCAATTTGAGAAATGTTTGAGTCAAAAGGTCCGCAAAGCTCGATAAGCAATCTATTGTCAAGAAATTCGACATGCAGCGTGGGTTGAGGTGATTTGTCACCAACCACAGTATTTGTTTCTGGGGATAATATCGCTTTAATACCAGTTATCCTTACCAGTTGACTGAAATGTAAGATAAAAAAGCATTATCGCCGTTCAAATATTAACGAGGGTCAACAACATCTGCTGTATCTTGCGCCCCTGGTCCAAGGTATTCTGGTGGAATTGAACCAGAACAGACAGGTTTACCATCGGGTCCAATACGCGCAGATAGGTATCCTTCAAGCCCGTCATCAATCAGCCAATGGTCACAACCACGTGGATCTGTCCAAATACCTGCCTGCATTTCTTGAAGTGAATTCGAACCGATGATACCCCTGTCAGCAGTCTTGTCTTCTGGTGGGCTTTGAGAACATGCGCTCATCGCATTCGTTGCTATGATTAAGACAAAAAGTGTTTGAAATTTATGGGTCATAATTCTCATCTTTCTTTAGCTTAATTGAAGCAAGTAATTTCGACACGTCGGTTTTGTGCCATATTTGCTGCCGTGTTGTTTGGAACACGGGGCTTACGCTCACCATACCCTTGAACGGCAAAAATACGCACCCCGGATGTTTGCGCAATCTGTGCCACGGCATTGGCACGATTGATGCTTAAACGAAGGTTTGCTTCGTCAGACCCGCGACTATCAGTGTGACCATAAATGCCATACCCTTTTGCGGCTCTTCTGGCAAAAAAATCTCGCAACGTCTGTTGACCCTGTGGGGATATTTTTGAACTGCCTGTCGAAAAGAACTGGTCTGCCTGCATAACGCCACAGATGCTTGAACGATTGCATACTGGAAGACCATCTCGTGTGAGATGCGGCGTCATGAAGCCTTCTGCGCCGTCGTCCATTACCCAATGCTCACACCCATCTGGATCGATCCAGATTGTGGGGATATAGCGCTGGGCTGTTACTGTCCGGGTGGTTGTTGCGTTCGCAACGCGCCCAGGTATCCAAGCACGGTTGCCATTTTCATCATATCCCCATGTGTAGACATTTCCTTGGGGATCTTGGCCAACATCACCGATTTGTTGGGCATTTGCCGTTTCAAATGGTGAGACGAGCACCAATAAAACGACAAAACATGCTTTTATCATGTTGTGCGCAAAACTCATTACGATTTCCTTCCACCAAATTTTTACTTCTTAGATTCTTTGTTTTGTTAATTAACAGTAGCAAATATGGCGACAATGTGAAGTAATATTTACAACATCTAGTTAGACAAACATAAACACTATGTTTTTTATGGGGTAATAATGGAAATATTTCATTCCGTGAAATCTCTTAGATTAATTGCCCAGAAAGAGCATGAGATGTCGCTGCCTCAACAATCACATTCTTTATGCGATTAAGATAACCTGGCGAAGCGGTGGCATGGCAGGCTTGGTTATGTTCTGTTTTGCCGATAAGTTGGCCCGGCAATCGACCCGGTTTTTCAAACAAGACTTTGATCGTCTGTCCGATCATGACATTTTGTGCATGGGATTGCTGTTTTGCAAGCAAGGCTTGAAGAACTTGCAACCGCGCGTCCGCAACATCAGCCGGCACCGATGGCTTCTCTGCCGCAGGTGTTCCAGGGCGGGCGGAATACTTAAAAGAATACGCCTGTCCATAACCAACCGTCTCAACCAACGCGAGTGTCGCTTCAAAATCGGCCTCTGTTTCCCCTGGGTAGCCCACGATAAAATCTCCAGACACCAAAATATCTGGTCTGGCTTCACGAAGCTTATGGATAATTTTCAAATATGTTTCCGCGGTGTGTTTGCGATTCATCGCTTTTAAAATCCGATCAGAGCCTGATTGCACCGGAAGATGAAGGTAAGGCATCAATTTTTCACAGCTGCCGTGGGCTGCTATCAGATCATCTGTCATCTCATTTGGATGGCTTGTGGTATAGCGAATGCGGGCGAGCCCGTCGATATCACTCAAAGCCCAAATAAGGCGCGCCAAAGACCACTCACCGCCACTCGGGCCCTCCCCGTGATACGCATTCACATTTTGCCCCAACAGTGTGATGTCTTTCACCCCTTTGGAGACCAACTCTTCCGCCTCTTTGAGGACACGCGCGACCGGACGGCTGACTTCAGCTCCGCGTGTGTAAGGCACAACACAAAAGGAGCAAAATTTATCGCATCCTTCCTGAACTGTCAAAAACGCCGTCACTCGCCCGGATGTTTGCCGTGTGGCGGTCATATGATCGAACTTGTCTTCTTGGGGAAAATCCGTATCAAGCACGGCTTTTTGCCCCGTTTTGAGGGCCCCGAGCATTTTCGGCAGACGATGATAGGTCTGTGGGCCGACCACAAGATCAACCATGGGCTGGCGCTCCATGATTTCAGCGCCCTGCGCTTGGGCCACACATCCCGCGACACCGATTTTCAACTCGGGATTTTTCTCGCGCAGTGGACGTAATCGGCCTAACTCAGAATAAACTTTCTCTGCGGCTTTTTCCCGAATATGACAGGTGTTGAGCAAAATCATATCGGCCGTTTCAGGGGTCTGGGTTTCAACATATCCCTCTTGCCCCAGTACCTCGACCATACGGGCACTGTCATAGACATTCATCTGACAGCCATAGGTTTTAATGTAGAGCTTTTTGCTGTCTGCCATGCCGGTCACCTTGCTTTGAAAAACACACTGTGTCCTACGCGATCAGGCAATAGATGCCAAGGGTCTTGGCAAGCGTCGTTCACTCAGGCAAGACAGAAAAAAATGAAGGGCAAGGTCAATATATGAACTATACCTCTTTGCAAGACTTCAAAGCACGCGCCCCGCACACACTCGACAAAGGGCCTGTTTGCATTATTTTATGCGAAGACAATGAAGAAATTGCGTCAACGCTTGCGCATCAAAAATCACTTGGCTTTCCACATATTGTTCTCGTGATGCCCAAAGGCGTCGAAGCGCCCAAAATCTTACCAGAGGGCTGTCATACGCTGCTGATAGGGCCGCGCAAGGCCGATTTTACAACATCGACCATCAACGCTTTGATCGAAAGCGTTCCCCCTGGAACATGGGTATCTTACCTTTATAATGCAGAGTATTTGTTTTTTCCATTCTGCGGCACACGGGTCATTTCAGAAGCGATTGGCTTTTGCACGGAAGAGCGCCGGAATGCGATGCTGACATTTGTCATTGATCTTTATGCCGCTGATCTCGAAACTGCGCCGAACGGCATTGATCGTAAAACAGCATATTTGGATACCGATGGCTATTACGCCCTGGCAAGACGGCGTGATGACCACTTGATGCATCGTCAACTTAATTTCTACGGTGGTCTGCGGTGGCGTTTCCAAGAACATGTGGCCGAAGACCGGCGCAGAATTGATCGTGTGGGGCTGTTTAAAACAAGCCCTGGTTTGATCTTTAGAGACGATCACACGCTCTCAGACGAAGAACTCAACACCTTTGAAGGACCATGGCATCACTGCCTGACCGGTGCGGTCTGTTCTTTTAAGGCGGCCAAAGCGCTCAAATCCAACCCCGGTAGCCGTAGGCAGATCGAGACTTTCCTATGGTGTAATTCAGAGCAGTTCGATTGGTCCGATCAACAACTGATGGATTTGGGATTTATGGAGCCTGGACAATGGTTTTGACAAACTCACACCCTCTATTGAACACTCTAAAACACTGGAAGCATTAAAATAAAACGATTGATTGGAAGCATTTTCAAGTCATTCCGATGGCGATGACAGTCCCGCCTCGATCTCACGCCAGCGTGCAACATTGCGATTGTGCTCTGCCAAAGTTTCTGCGAAAGCATGTCCCCCGGTGCCATCTGCCACAAAAAAGAGATAGTCGCTTTCATCGGGATTGACCGCCGCCTCCAGCGCGGCACGTCCGGGATTGGCAATCGGACCGGGCGGCAAACCAGCGATGACATAGGTGTTATACGCCGTGGGCGTACGCAGTTCAGAACGCAACAGACCCCGGTTCAAAGACCCCCGTCCATTTGTCACACCATAGATTACCGTTGGATCGGTTTGCAGGCGCATCCCGCGGTTGAGCCGGTTGACAAACACCGATGAGACCAAACCGCGTTCTTCGGGCACACTTGTTTCTTTTTCGATAATGGATGCCAAAGTCAAAGCCTCTGCAGGGGTCAAGATGGGCAGATTGTCCATACGTGTCGCCCAAACCTCTTGCAATGCCGCCGTTTGCGCCTCAGTCATGCGATCAATCAAGTCTTGGCGCGTACTCCCGCGGCGGACATCATAGGTATCGGGTGCCAGTGTTCCTTCCGGCGGCAGCTCAGTGATTTCACCAAAAAGAAACTCAGCTGTGCGCAACCCTTCGACAATCTGCCAAGAGGTGAGCCCTGGGGCCGCACTGACCCGGTAGGTGATCGGCACACCGCGATCGCGCAACTGGGCAAAAGCCTCCGGCACAGGGGCACTTGCGTCATAGGTCGCAATCTCGATCTGCCGGCTTTCGCCCGGTACTGTCTCACGCACACGCATCTCGGCCCCTTGGCCCCGGATCACAAGGGTTGCCGTATAGCGTTGCGCGCCCGAGCCCGAGGTGATCGTGTCCAGAACCTCAGGCATGGTTGCCCCTGGCGAGATCTCATAGGTGCCAAATTTCAGATCTTGTGCGCGATCTGTGTAATGTGCCCCAAGTCGAAAGACAGAGGCAGAACTCACAATGCCCGCACGTTCCAAATTTTCTGAAACCGCGCGTAAACTCGCCCCAGGCGCGACATCGAAAAAAGCAGCCTCTTTAAGCGGACCAGGGGCGCTGTAAGTCGCCATACCCCAATTCACCGCACCGACAATCAAAACACCGAAAACGATAAGTATGTTCAAAGCATTTGAAGAAATATGCGTCCACATTGCAAGTTATGTTTTTCCCACAATAAGCGTTGCATTGGTCCCGCCGAAACCAAAAGAGTTTGATAAAGCGATATTGATCTCGCGCGGCTCAGCAGCATGGGGTGCCAGGCTCAGGCGCGGTGTCACAGACGGGCTATCCAAATTGAGCGTCGGCGGGGCCACTTGATCGCGCAGGGCCAGGATGGAAAAAATCGTCTCGACAGCGCCTGCAGCCCCAAGAAGGTGCCCAATGGCCGATTTCGTCGAGGACATTGTAACCTTCTCTGCAGCCTTGCCCATCACACGCTCCACGGCAGCAAGCTCTATCGTATCAGCCATTGTCGATGTACCATGCGCATTGATATAATCGATATCTTCTGGCTCCAATCCAGCACGCTTGAGTGCGGCGCGCATCGAGCGCTCTCCGCCATCGCCATCCTCAGAGGGGGCGGTGATATGATAAGCATCCCCCGACAGTCCATAGCCAAGGATTTCCGCATAAATATGCGCCCCGCGAGCTTTGGCATGCTCATAGTCCTCCAGCACAACAATCCCCGCGCCTTCCCCCATCACAAACCCATCCCGATCCGTATCGTAGGGGCGGCTGGCCGCCTTTGGGTTATCTGCGCGTTTTGTAGACAGCGCCTTACAAGCGTTGAACCCCGCAACGCCAATCTCGCAAATCGGGCTTTCGGTGCCCCCGGCCACCATCACATCGGCATCGCCTAACGCGATCAGCCGCGCGGCATCGCCAATCGCATGCGCCCCGCTTGAACAAGCGGTCACCACGGCATGGTTGGGACCTTTCAAGCCGTATCGTATAGAGACCTGGCCAGAGGCAAGATTGATCAAAGCAGACGGAATGAAAAAGGGTGATACCCGCCGCGGTCCGCGGTCCTTCAGCAGAACGGCGGTCTCCGCGATGTTTGTCAAGCCACCGATACCAGAACCAATCAAAACCCCTGCGCGGTTGCGGGCCTCTTCGCTTTCCGCTGTCCACCGAGCATCCTCTAAAGCCTGATCAGCCGCCGCCATCGCGTAAAGGATAAATTTATCGACCTTCCGCTGTTCTTTTGGCTCCATCCAATCGTCGGGATTAAATGTGTCCCCTGTTCCGTCGCCAAAAGGGATTTCACAGGCATATGTCGTCGCAAAAGAACTGGCGTCAAACCGTGATATCGGTCCCGCCCCACTTTCCCCGTTCAACAGGCGTTGCCAAGTCGGCTCCACACCACAGGCTAAGGGCGTAACCATACCAAGGCCCGTCACAACAACGCGTCTCATGTTATGATCCCCCTATGTAATAACCCCTAATGACACAGTTTTTCGGAACATTTTCAAATCAAAAACGACGCCCTACGGAGCGCCGTTTCCATCTTTTGACTGCAAAAACTATGTGTTTTCCGTGATAAAATTGACAGCATCGCCAAAGGTTTGGATGGTTTCCGCCGCATCATCGGGAATTTCAATGCCAAACTCTTCTTCAAAAGCCATCACCAATTCAACGGTATCAAGACTATCTGCGCCAAGGTCATCAATGAAAGAGGCGCTTTCAATCACCTTCTCTTCGTCAACACCGAGGTGCTCAACCACTTTCTTGCGGACGCGGTCTGCAATATCGCTCATATATCTTTCCTCACTTGCCTGAGCCTACCTGCGGCCCTTGGTTCATATATGACGTCAGATGCACCAAACCAAGTGCCCTGCGCCTACCGCCTTTTGGAATGTTTAAGATCCTCCCTAGGCGAGATATCCGTCCTCTTATCACATCGTTTCGGATTGGCAAACGCTTTGCTGACATCCCTTACAACATCGCCAAACCACCGTTAACATGCAGCGTTGTGCCTGTGATATAAGAAGCTTCCGGCGCTGCGAGAAACAAAACGCCGGCGGCAATCTCTTCCGGTGTTCCCATCCGGGCCATGGGAATTTGGGTATGAATCGCCTCTTTTTGGGCGTCGTTCAGTTTCTCTGTCATGGCGGTTGCAATAAACCCGGGCGCCACGGCATTTACCGTAATCCCTCGGGAGGCCACTTCATAAGCCAGGGATTTTGTCATCCCAATCAACCCCGCCTTGGAGGCCGCATAATTCGCCTGTCCTGGGTTGCCGGTGGCCCCCACAACCGAAGAGATGTTGACGATCCGGCCCCAACGGGCCTTCATCATGCCGCGCAGCACACCACGGCATAGGCGAAAGGCCGCCGTCAAATTGACCGCAAGAACCGTTTCGAAATCGTCGTCCGACATGCGCATGAAAAGCTGATCGCGGGTGATGCCCGCATTGTTGATCAGAATGTCAACGCTGCCCATCACCTCTGCCGCTTGTGCGGGCAGGGCTTTTATCGCCTCTGCATCGCTGAGGTTACACGGCAACACAAAGGCGCGCGTGCCCAACGCATCGGCCAAGGCGTGTAGCGGTTCTTCACGTGTGCCAGACAGGCCAACAGTTGCCCCGGCTTGGTGTAAGCTGCGCGCAATTTGTGCACCAATGCCGCCCGAGGCACCCGTGATAAGAGCAGATTTTCCTGATAAGTCAAACATATGTCTTCCTTAGTTGATGTAAAACTTTAAGAGTCTTCTGACAACTCATGATGTTTTTGAATACGCCGCGACATCCGCCAGTGTGGCAAAGGCTTGCGTTGTTACGCCACGATCAATGCGCTTGATCATCCCGCTGAGGGCTTTGCCTGCCCCAACTTCCCACATCTCTGTCACACCATGCGCCACCATCCAAGCAACGCTGTCTCGCCAGCGCACAGAGCCTGTGACCTGCTCTACCAACAAAGAGCGTATGATTAAAGGATCCGATACAGCATTTGCCCGCACATTCGCCACAACAGGGACGGAAGGGGCGGCAATGTCCGCTTCTTCCAGCGCCTGGGCCATCCGCGCCGCAGCAGGTTCCATGAGCGCACAGTGAAACGGCGCGCTTACTGGCAACAGAACAGCGCGCTTTGCACCGGCCTCTTTTGCCAAGGTGATCGCACGTTCTACAGCGGCCTTATGACCAGAGACAACCACCTGACCGGGATCATTGTCGTTGGCGGCCGCACAAATCTCGTTTTCAGCGGCCTCGGCGGCGACGCGCTGCACTTGATCAAAGCTCAAGCCCAAGATCGCGGCCATGGCCCCGACACCCACCGGCACCGCCGCCTGCATCGCCTCCCCACGAATACGCAACAGACGTGCACAATCCGCCAAAGACAAACTGCCCGCTGCTGTCAGGGCTGTATATTCCCCCAAAGAATGCCCAGCGACAAAAGCCGCCTCTGTCGGCAAATCAAACCCCCGCTCTTCCAGTGCCCGCAACACCGCGATGGAGGTGGCCATCAACGCCGGTTGGGCATTGGCTGTGAGCGTTAACTCTTCTTGCGTGCCCTCCCAAATGATCTTGGAGAGCGCCAGGCCAAGGGCCGCGTCTACTTCTTCAAAAACGGCTTGGGCGACAGGCGTGGCTGCGGCGACATCGCGGCCCATGCCGATGAATTGCGCGCCCTGCCCGGGAAAGACGATGGCTTTGGTCATGCGGTTCTCCCAATGGTTTAAATGGCCTTAGCCCGAGGCTGCCCATCTCGCAATGGCGTTTCTGGGTAAAACGCAATTCTGCACATCGATCGTGCGGATCTGAGGCTTGGCAAAAGCGCGCCAATGCCTGTAAATGCGCCCATGATGACACTCGAAAATAGCTCCAGCCATTATGGTATCGTTTCCAAAAGCCTTCATTGGCTGACCGCTCTTTTGATTTTTACCGCCATTCCGCTCGGCATTGTGGCGCAGAATTTACCCTATGACACGTCAGAGGAATTGGCGCAAAAAGCCTGGATATTTTCGCTGCACAAAACCGTTGGCGTGACGATCTTTTTCGTGGCTCTGTTCCGTATCCTATGGGCTTTTACACAGCCCAAGCCTGCCCCCTTGCACAAAGAACGCCGGTTTGAGCTGCTGTGTGCCGAAACAATCCACTGGGCGCTTTATGCCAGTCTTGTGCTGGTGCCGCTGACAGGCTGGATTCACCATGCCGCCACAACGGGATTTGCGCCGATTCTCTGGCCACTTGGTCAAGGGTTGCCGTTTGTGCCGAAAAATGAGCCGATCGCAGAAGTGTTTTCAAGCCTGCACATCATTTTTGAGCGCGTCCTTGTGTTTTGTCTTCTGCTACACATTGCTGGTGCCATGAAACATGCCGTCATTGACCGCGACAGCACCCTTGCGCGCATGTGGTTTGGTGTGCGGCCAGAAATCGCGCTGCCGCCGCACAAGGCCAGTTTTGTCCCACCAATCATGGCGATTTTGCTTTATGCCGTTGCACTTGGCATCGGTGCGGGCTTGGGGATGTTTCGCGCGCATGACACGCAAGTGACACCTCTGCTGGCCGAAACGGTCTCGGACTGGCAAGTGACCGAGGGCAGTCTTGAAATCACCGTAGACCAATTGCAAAGTGCTGTGACCGGACGGTTTGCCGATTGGACAGCCGCTATCACTTTTGATCCAGAGAGTACCGCGGAAACCTTGGGCGATGTCGAGGTCACGATCAACATCGCCTCCCTCACCTTGGGATCTATCACCACGCAAGCCTTAGGAACGGAGTTTTTCAGTGCACAGACTTTTCCCACAGCGGTATTCCAGGCCCCGATCACACGCGATGAAAATGGGGACTATTTCGCCACTGGGACATTGCGTCTGAAAGGCACTGAGGTTCCGGTGAGATTGCCATTTAGCCTGAGTATGGAAGGGGACAGAACCACAATGTCCGCTCAAATCACCCTCGACAGGCGGGATTTTAATATTGGTCCAAGCTATCCAGACGAAAGCACCGTCGGCTTTGGCGTTGACGTCGATATCACGCTTTCCGCCGTGCGTCTGCCTTCTGATTAGATGCCCACCACCAAAGAATACCCCCCAGCATCAAAGCACAACCCGCCGCCGCAAGCGCGGCAGAGACACTGCTGGCAAACAGCGATACATCGCTGATGTGACGGGCAAAAGCATATCCAAGGCCCACATAAATCCCAACCCACAGCACTTCGCCCGCAATTTGGGGCAAAAGAAACCGCCGCCAACTCATACCGGCGGTCCCGGCGGCATAGGTCAAAGCCGGTCCCAGTTGGGCAAAAAGCCAACGCGAGAAAAAGACAGCCCACCCCCCCTTTTGGGCAAGAGCCATTCGGGCGCGGTGGCTTAGGGACGACCATTTTGGATGACGGTCTTCAGCGCGTTCCAGCCAATGGGTGAACCGCCGCCCAATGGCAAAGCCTGTCCAGTCGCCCAAGATTGCCCCCAGAAAGGCCGCAAGAATAATTTCCCCTAGGACCAAGTCGCCAGACGCCACAAATGCGCCTGCGGCAAGCATCAAAATCGAGGCAGGGATGGGCGCGCCAAAGCACGAGAAATATGTGGCGACCCCTAAAAGAACAGGGCCATAGGTGGGCACAAGCGCAAGAAAGGTTTCAGTCATGATCACCCTGCGCTTGATGTTCGTGATATGCGTGCGCAGCGGCTTCAATCCGTGCAATCAGCGTTGTGACGCTTTCAGATTGCGCGCGCGCAATCTGATCCAGCGTTTGCCCGCGTACGGTCCCTATATCAACACCCAGCGCTTGTGACAAAACCTCTGGCGGCAGGCGCCAGGAATGGACGACAAGGCCAGGTGTCATCCAACGCTCAACGGGTTTGTCCAACGATGCGGTCTGTGGGGTAAGCGCCCAAGACCATATCGCAAAGGCCAATGTCAGACAGCAGAACCCCATAAAGATCAAGGATAACAGGGGCTGTTGGCGCCAAATCAACAAAAGCTTCTTTGTCATAGCGCAATCCTCATGTCAGGGGCAGGCGAGATCAAGATGAGCGACCTAAAGACCTGATCCATGCGCTTGCGCATCTGATTTTATACAGCATAGACAAGGTTCACGTAAAAAGCTTGTGGCAAAATTCCAATCCATCGATCAAGGCATCGACTTCATCCATTGTATTGTAAAGCCCGAACGACGCGCGGCAGGTTGCCGGCACCCCAAGATGCGCCATCAAAGGCTGGGCACAATGATGACCTGCACGCACGGCGATCCCTTTTTTATCAAGCACGGTAGAGATATCATGCGCATGGGCCATACCGTCGAGTGTAAAGGAAAAGACCGCTGCTTTGTCGGCGCTCTGTCCCTGGATCGACAGCCAGTTCAAGCCATTCAGCCGCTCTTGCGCATAATCGCGTAGGGTGCGTTCATGGGCCGCGACCTGCTCCATACCCAATGTTTGAAGATAGTCAAGGGCTGCTCCCAGACCGATTTGTTGGGCAATGGCAGGCGTTCCTGCCTCAAACTTCATCGGCGGATCATTGTAGGTGATGTGATCGCGCCCCACCTCACGGATCATATCGCCACCGCCCATAAAGGGCTGCATTTCCGCCATACGTTCCGACGAAATCCAAATCGCGCCAGAACCTGAAGGGCCATAAAGCTTATGCCCTGTGACGGCATAAAAATCGCAACCAAGTTCTGTGACGTTCACAGGCATATGCGCAGCGGCTTGACTGCCATCGACCAAAACCGGCACACCTTTTGCCTTGGCCTCGGCACTGATGGTCGCAATATCCACAACTGTGCCCAGTACGTTTGAAAGGTGGGTGATGGCAATCAACTTGGTGCACGGCGTCATCGCATCAAGAACAGCTTGCGGATCGAGATCGCCCTTGGCATCCACATCGACCCAGACGAGTTTAACGCCCAGACGGTCCCGTAGAAAATGCCAAGGGACGATATTGCCATGGTGTTCCATGATCGACAAAATGATCTCATCGCCCGGCTGCATCCGCGGCAAAGCCCAACCGTAGCTGACCAGGTTGATGCCTTCGGTTGTGCCGGATGTGAAGACGATCTCTTGCGGGGAAGCGGCGCCTAAGAACGCAGCAATTTTGGAGCGGGCGGCTTCATAGTTTTCTGTCGACACTGTGGAAAGATAATGGAGGCCACGATGCACATTGGCATAGTCCTCCGCATAAGCCCGGGTGACAGAATCGATCACCGCCTGCGGTTTTTGGGCCGAGGCCCCATTGTCAAGATAAACCAGGGGGCGGCCATTGACTTGACGCGACAGGATCGGGAAATCAGCGCGGATTGCAGTAACGTCATACATATTAAATCGGTCCCATTTGGATCGGTTCAACAATCCCAAAGATATTCAAAATCAAAGACAGGATGACCAAAAGAGCAATCATGCTCATAATGATCATGCCAAACACAGCCCCAGCGGATTGAAACCCGTGAATGGTTTGCACAAATGCGGTCAGCAGCACAAAAAAAAGCACCACAGAGGCATATACAACCAAAACAGACAAAAGTGGCGATGCAGCCAAAAGCACAAACTGGATGATTTGAACCATGGTCATAATCGCTTGCAACCAAACCACGAGAGCCAGAGAATCCGCAAAAAGACCCTGCCCGCCGAAGAAACGGCCAACATAATGAATTGCGGCCACCATTCCCGCCGCAATCATAAATTGTGTAACCGCAAACAAAACAGGGTGTTCAAGGAGCGGCACGGTCAGCTCATCCAACGCCTGATCCGGTTCGACCAAGGCCTGCGACACAAAAAGCAAAATCGCTGGAATGATCGAGACAAGCATCAGCGCTTGCCACAGCACACTTTGGGACAAATTGAGCTTTAAGACCGCTTCGCCCCCTTGGCGGGGGGATTGCAACGTCAGCATGAATAAACCAACAAGATCAATAGTCTGGTTACGCATCGCGATAGACACCCTTTTCTGCGACGATCATGGCATTCCCCCAAAGCCACACAAACCCCGCAACCACAAGGGCAGAAACAAACGTAAGCGCGGGGGACGGCCCGATAAACCCGGCCGACAACCCATGGAACAGCATCAGCGGTGACAGCGCCAGCAGGCTCCAAAACAGCGCCAGGCGGGATGTGTACCAGGTGCCCTGTCCCCCGAAAACACGGGTCATCACATGAAACGTCGCCGCGATCCCGTAAAACAGCAAAGGGGCGACAATCACCCAAGCCATAAGGTTGGCCGCCATCAGCGATTGAAAGTCAACACTGGTTTCCAAATACGCATCGCGGCGCAGCTTTGGCCATTGCGCCACAAATATAAGCACGCAAGCCCCCATCAGATAGGCCAGCGCCACATCTTCGCGGTGGCCTTGTGACAGGCGTTCTTTCATCACAGTGCGCGGTCGCACATAGGCGCGCAAGATGTCATGGCTCACGGGCATCAGCGCACATCAGATGACAGAAGGCGTTCAAGATGGTCCATAAGACTTTGGCGCATGTCCTCTTGCGCCACCTCTGCCACTGCTTCTGCTAGAAAACTCAGCACCAGCATATTGGTCGCCAGAGGTTTGGGAACGCCACGGCTGCACAGATAAAACAAAGCCTCGGGATCAAGCGCGCCTGTGGTAGAGCCATGGGAACACGCCACGTCATCGGCGTAAATTTCAAGCTCTGGCTTGGCGAGGAATTGCGCCTGATCATCCAACAACAACGATTGACTGATTTGATAGCCGTCGGTTTTTTGGGCATCAGGTTTGACCAAAATCTTGCCTTGGAAAACGCCGGTTGCTGTGTCCTTAAGAACCTTTTTGAACACTTGGCGGCTTTCACAATGGGCAGCATCATGGGTGATGAACACCGTATCGTCGTGATGAAACGCGCCCCCCGCCAAAACAGCACCCGCCACATGGGCCACGGCGTGATCGCCGGTGAACTCCACGACATGTTCATTACGCGTCATCTGACCTTTGGCCGAAAGTGTGAAACTTTTGTAAGAGGCCTCTTGCCCCAATCGGGCAAAACTATGGGTCACATGCAAAGCATCACTTTCTTGGACGCGGACATGATCAAAGCTGCCCCCATCCGCGACATCGACCTCCATCACGATATTCGAACGCGCCCCTGCACACCCCACTTCGACAAGGGTGACCTTGGCCCCAGGCTCCACCCGGATCAGATGATGCAATATCGGCTCAGGCCCACCTTCTGTCTGCTGGTAGAGCAAAACGATCGGCGCAGAGACATCTTTGGTGACGCGTAAAACAGCGCCCTCTGTGGCAAATGCTGTATTCAAAGACGCAAGGGGACGGGGCACCACAGCTTGACCGCGGTTTTCCAAGACGCCAAACAGCTCTGTGCTCCAGTGAATATCCATCCCTTGGACTTGTGACAGCGGTAAAAATTCAATGCCTTCTGGAACGTCGGTCGTAGGATTATCAAAGACACCACCCGTAATAGGTAAAGTGATCCCCTGTCCCGGTTGATACTGCCCTTCCGTCTGGAGATCAAAAGTCCCTGGGGCGGGCTTCGCTAGAAACGGCGCGGGATCTGTAAACTTCCAATACTCATCGCGTTTAGAGGGCAACCCTTGTGCCATCAGACGCGCGCGTGCCGACTGACGCGCGGCTTTGATCCAAGACGCGCCAGAGCCTGAAAGACTCAACTGCTGTAGCAAAGGGGGGGCATCAGCAGGTACAGCATGTGCGGACATTAGGCCACCTCGTGTTGTAATAAATCACCATAGCCGTTTTGCTCGACCTCACGGGCGAGTTCTGGGCCGCCTGTTTTCACGATCCGACCATCGGCCATGATATGCACGACATCAGGTATGATATGATCCAAAAGACGTTGATAATGCGTGATCACCAGAAAACTCCGCCCCTCTGATCGTAAGGCATTTACACCCTCCGACACCAGCTTCATCGCATCCACATCAAGGCCCGAGTCTGTTTCATCCAAGATACACATCTTGGGCTCCAGCATCGCCATCTGCAGAATTTCATTGCGCTTTTTCTCTCCGCCCGAGAAACCAACATTGACGGGGCGCTTCAACATATCCGCATCAATCCGAAGCGCTTTGGCGCGCTCCCGGACAACTTTGAGGAATTCCGCCGCGGATAACTCTGCCTCCCCGCGGACTTTGCGTTGCGCATTCACCGCCGTCCGCAGAAATGTCATGTTGCCAACACCTGGGATCTCTACAGGATACTGAAAGGCCAAGAACAGACCGACGGCTGCACGCTCCTCCGGCTCCATCTCCAAAAGGTCTGCTCCCTCAAGCTGCATGCTGCCCTCGGTAACCTCATAACCCTCTTTGCCTGACAGCACATAGGACAACGTAGACTTGCCCGAGCCATTCGGGCCCATAATGGCATGGACAGCGCCTGCCTTGATTTTTAGATCAACGCCTTTGAGGATATCTTTATCTTCTTCTTCAAGTTTGACGTGTAAATTTTTGATTTCAAGCATATTATCCTCGTTTTATTAGTCAACACATGCGTAAGCTGCCAAAAACCGTGTCAGGTCTTGCGGCTGAAGTGCGCTAGGCACCACATCAAACAAAGCGGCACGGCCTATGATGCCAGACGGTTGGATGAAATGTTCTACATGTTGCGCATATATGGGGCGGCCCACGTAATCGTCAAAGATGACTTTGACAGGCGCTTTGGTGCGCAGCAGAACGGTCAGCAAACATCCCGGGCGGAAACGTCCATCGATCAGGACAAGATCCGGTTGTCTGAAAAAATCAGCGTCCCAAACGGCTGTCGGATAGCGATGATATCGGGGCCACCCCATACGATCGGCAGGTCTGCCCCACTTTTTGGTGGGGCCTATATCAACATGTAATAGATCAACCTGTGTATTACTGGAATGATCAGTGATGTGCTGACGCATCTTCTCGGCCCACGCAGGATCACTTTCCACCGACATTACATGGGACACACCAATGTCCATCGCCATCAGCGTTGACCCTCCAGACCCATATTCCAACACGACCTCTGCCTGTTTGTAGGCAGAAAGAACATAGGACGCTTCCTCTGCCGGAAACGTCAAGGCAGGAAGAGAGGGTGTGCTCACATCAACTGTCACTGAATGGTCACCGCCGTGCCAGAGGCTGAGACCATCAGCATATTGTTGATCACCTCATAATCGAGATCAACGCCGACAACGGCATTGGCCCCCTTGGCGCGCGCGCGCTCTTCCAATTCACGCAAGGCCGTCTCGCGCGCTTCGCCTAATGAGGCCTCATAAGCGCTTGATCGGCCACCGATAATGTCTGTGATGCCGGCGAAAATATCGCGGAACACATTGGCGCCCAGGATGGCCTCACCCACGACAATGCCGTGGTAGTTGGTGATGGTTTTGCCTTCAACGGCGGGGGTGGTTGTTGTGATCATAATGCTAATCCTCTGATTGATCTTTAGTGTAATCTTCTTCTACTAATCTGGATAATATTTCGAATGTTTACGGCACTTCCTGCAAGCTCATTTTCTGTTTTAGAACAGTTTCAGTCATCATATAACGAATCCCGCAATTCCAACCGCCGCTCAATCCGCTCCAACTGGAGTTTGACGCTTGCAACCTCGGTATCTTGATTGGCTTCCGACGTCATGAAAGCCGACATATGCTGTTTTATAGCACGCATGTCATTTTGGATATTGTGCATACGCTCTTCGACACGGGTCAACTGTGCTTGACAGCGCTTGAGATGTTCTAAAATCAAATCGGTTGTTTTTTCATCTGTCATCACGAAACTCTTATTTAGTATCCTTCATAGAATTAACCCACACTTCCCTCTAGCGAAATCGCCACGAGTTGTTGCGCTTCCATGGCGAACTCCATCGGCAGGGCTTGTAGCACCTCTTTGCAAAAACCGTTGACCACCAGAGCCACCGCTTCTTCCTCATCCATACCGCGTTGACGGCAATAAAACAGTTGATCGTCGTCCACCTTGGAGGTCGTGGCTTCATGCTCCACCCGGGAGCTTTGGTTTTTCACCTCAATGTAGGGCACCGTATGGGCGCCGCATTTGTCGCCGATAAGAAGGCTGTCGCATTGGGTGTAATTGCGGCTGTACTTGGCCTTGGGATGCATTGTCACCAGCCCACGATAGGTGTTTTGCGCCTGGCCTGCGCTGATGCCTTTGGACACAATGCGAGACTTCGTGTTTGCCCCCAAGTGGATCATCTTGGTGCCGGTATCGGCTTGCTGATAATTGTTGGTGATGGCGATGGAATAGAACTCGCCTTGGCTGTCATTGCCGCGCAAAATGCAAGAGGGATATTTCCACGTCACCGCAGAGCCGGTCTCCACTTGCGTCCACATCACTTTGGCCCGATCCCCGCGGCAATCAGCACGTTTGGTGACAAAATTGTAGATGCCACCTTTGCCTGCCTCATCGCCAGGAAACCAATTCTGCACAGTGGAATATTTCACTTCTGCGTCTTCTTCAATCACGATCTCCACCACAGCAGCGTGAAGCTGTGCCGTGTCGCGCTGGGGCGCGGTGCAGCCCTCCAGATAGCTAACGTAAGAGCCTTTGTCGGCGATGATCAGCGTGCGCTCGAATTGGCCAGTGTTTTCGGCGTTGATCCGAAAGTAGGTGCTGAGCTCCATCGGGCAACGCACCCCAGGGGGCACATAGACGAATGAGCCATCGGAAAACACGGCTGAATTCAGCGTGGCGTAATAATTGTCAGACACCGGCACGACAGAGCCAAGATACTTTTTCACCAGATCAGGGTGGTTTTCAATCGCCTCAGAGATGGAGCAGAAAATCACCCCTGCTTTTTCAAGCTCCTTCTGGAAGGTCGTGCCGACGGACACGCTATCAAACACCGCATCGACGGCGACTTTGCGCTCTTCCTCGGGCATTTCAACCCCGGCCAGCAGGGCCTGTTCCTTCAAGGGAATGCCGAGTTTCGTATAAGTTTCCAAAAGTTTTGGATCGACCTCATCCAGGGATTTTGGTTTTTCCACCATGCTTTTGGGCCGCGCGTAGTAGTATTGATCCTGAAAGTCGATTTCTGGATAGTCCACCATCGCCCACTTGGGCTCTTTCAGTTCCACCCAACGCTTGTAAGCGGCCAGACGCCATTCAGTCATCCACTCGGGTTCTTTGTTTTTGTCTGAGATCAGGCGCACAATATCTTCGCTGAGCCCCTTTGGCGCATATTCCATCTCAATCTCAGTTTCCCAGCCGTATTTGTAGGTGCCTAAGTTTTTGACGGCATCCACCGTTTCTTGATCAACGCCGTCTTTCACGATGGTGTCACTTATTGCTGCCATCTTACTCTCCTTGTAGGCGCGCACTGCGCTGCCAATGTTTCTCTCTCAGGTCTATGAAGGTCTCGCAAAACTGCGCCACCTCGTCTTCTGTTGTCTCTGGCCCCAAGCTGACCCGAATGGCCGAGCCCGCCTCTTCCTCACTATAGCCCATCGCCTTGAGCACACGGCTTGATGTCACCTTGCCGCTTGAACAGGCAGATCCTGCACTGACCGCAAAACCTGCCAGATCGAGCGCCATCACTTGGGTTTCCCCTTTCCAGCCTGGTGTCATGATGCACGATGTGTTGGGCAAGCGTTCACTATCTTTCCCGACAAAAATAGTCTTGTTTTCGCAATCCTCAAGAGTTTTTTCTAGAATGTTTCTAAGATTATCTTGAGACCACCATGCGCTGTTGTCATCATAAAATCCAAGAATTTTGGGAATTGCCTCAGCCATCGCTCCAAATCCAGCTATGCCCAGTACATTCTGAGTTCCCGAACGGCGATTCATTTCTTGTCCGCCACCCAAAAGAATGGGATGTAGGTCTGTGCCTCCACGAATGATAAGAGCACCAACACCAGTCGGGCCACCAAATTTATGCGCTGAAAAACAGCAGTAAGTTGGCTGCTCTGTCCTCCAATTCAAAGTAGAATATTCCCGCAGATTGAGCTTTCCGATTACTTGTGTGACATCAACAAATGTGTCGAGCTTAAATTGTCGCACAAACCGCATGATTTCTCCTAAATTTTGCAAGACACCCGTCTCACTGTTTGCGGCTTGTACAACAAGAAGCGCACGGCCTTCGACGCACTTTAACGTGTCTACCAATGCATAAAGATCAATCTGGCCATCCCGTTGCAATGGAAGCACTTTTTTCTGCCATGTTGTCTTTGAAGAGAGTGCATGAAGCGCATCATGTTCCGCATCAGAGTAAATCAATGTGTCATAGGGTTGGACCGATACAATCGCCGCCGCCTCGGTCGCGCCACTTGTAAAGACGACCTCTGAGGTGTCACACCCAATGAGATCAGCCACTTGCCCGCGGGCCTTTTCCACAATCGCCTTTGCCGCGCGCCCCTCGGTATGGACAGAGGACGGGTTGCCCACTGCATCCATCGCAGCGATCATCGCGGCGCGCGCTTCAGGCCGTAAGGGGGATGTTGCGTTATAATCGAGGTAAATGCGTTTCATTCGTCCACCACTTGAAACAGTGACGGCACAGCGGGACATGGGGTCAGGGCATTGTCCACCACATCCGACAGCCGCGTTTGATGCAGGAAGACATAGACATGGGCGGACAAGCTTTCCCACAAGCGGTTGGTCAAACTTTGCGCCCGGCTGCCTGAGACACCGCCCGAGGCCCCGGCGCCTGTCTGTAGCGCGTTCACACTCTCGTCCACCGCTGTCAAAATATCCGAGACACGAATGTCAGAGGCGCTTTTCGCCAGCTTGTATCCCCCACCAGGTCCGCGTACAGAGGCCACAAGACCCGCACGCCGTAATTTCACAAAAAGCTGTTCAAGATAGGGTTGCGAAATATGTTGACGGGCAGAAATATCAACGAGTGCCGCCACCTCCCCATCTTTTAATAAGGCAAGATCGGTCAGGGCAACCATGGCATAGCGGCCTTTGGTACTGAGTTTCATCACCTCTCCTTGGCGTTGACGCTGGGCATATAAATGCTTAGTTGCCTCTCAGGCTTTCTGGCATTTGCTGGTTTTGCCTGACGTAAAATGTCCCAGCTTGCGGGTCAACCAAAAGCGCAGAATACAAATGAGGCACGGCACCTATGCCTGAAGTAATTTTTCCTGGTCCTGACGGTCGACTTGAAGGGCGATACCACCCGCAAAAAACCAAGGATGCACCGCTTGCGATTGTTTTGCATCCCCATCCACAATTCGGCGGCACTATGAACAATCGTGTTGTCTATCATCTACATTACGCCTTTTATCACATGGGCTTTACCGTCATGCGGTTCAACTTTCGGGGTGTGGGCCGATCCCAGGGCGAGTATGATCAAGGTGTGGGCGAACTTTCCGATGCGGCCGCGGCCTTGGATTATCTGCAATCGCTCAATGCGAATTCAAAACATTGTTGGGTCGCTGGATTTTCTTTTGGTGCCTGGATTGGGATGCAGCTGTTGATGCGGCGGCCTGAAATCACGGGGTTTGTCTCGGTCTCACCGCCCGCAGACCGTTATGATTTCAGCTTCCTGGCCCCCTGCCCATCCTCAGGGCTGATCATCAACGGCAGTGCCGACAAAGTTACACCGCCACATGACACGACTGATCTTGTAGGTAAACTCCACGAGCAAAAAGGCATCACCATCACGCATAAACAAATCGAAGACGCGGGACACTTCTTTGAAGAGCCGCACATGGATACGATGATCGATATTGTCACAAGTTACGTTAAGCGCCGCTTGAAAGAAACAACGCGATGAGTAGTTTAATTGATCAACTTGCTGAACAACTTGCTATTGATACGATGGCTTATGTTGAACGCACAGGGGATAATGATATCATTGCTATGATTTCTGACATTCTGCTTGAACGCTCACAAACACTCCAAGAACAATTTGTCAAAACAACCCGTGTAATTATCGCGGAAAAGGCAGCGCGCAAACTTCTTGATGAGATGAAAAAAGGGCATGATCTTTAGGATATGCCCTGACAGATCACACAAAAGTCATGTAATGTATTTTTGTGTAGAGCCCTCATATATCTAAAAAAACCACTTGGCGAACGGTCTATTCACCATTTACAAAAGCGTGGTACAAATGTCTCAAAGGGAGGAAACCAAAAATGAGATTAACAACCACGATAGCCGCATTGGCTGTTGCCTGTGTAGGGTTTGCTGCATCAGCACAAGATTTTCCACAAGGCAGCGTCGATTACATCATTCCATTTGGACCCGGGGGCGAATCCGACATCACAGCCCGGTTCCAACAACCATTTTTCGAAAAACTCTATGGGGAGCAGATGGTTGTCTCTTACCAACCTGGCGGCGGCGGGGCCGTCGGCTGGTCCCAGCTTAACAACATGGCAAGCGATGGCTCAGTGATCATGGGCATCAACCTGCCCCACATCATCATCAAGCCCGAGCAAGGCGACGTTGGCTTCCAGACCGAGGATTTGGCCGCCGTCTATATGTTCCATTACACGCCGGATGCCATTGTGGTGACCGCCGATAGCCCCTATCAAACGCTGCAAGACTTGGTTGATGATGCCAAAGCCAACCCACGGCAAGTGATTTTTTCCGGCTCTGGCAAAGGCACCGCCAATCACCTTGCACAAGTCCAATTTGACGCCATGGCGGATGTCGAGACGACTTATGTGTCGTTCAAAGGCACGGGTGCCTCTGTCACCGCACTTTTGGGCAATCAGGTGAAAGCGGCCTGGGGCTACACCACAGTCGGTGCTGCGCAAGGCGACGCAGTGCGTATGCTTGCTGTTGCCATGGAAGAGCGTCATCCCGCGTTTCCCGATGTCCCCACCTTCCGGGAGCTGGGCTATGACATGGTCTCGGGCGCGTATCGCGGCATTGCCGTGCCCAACTCTGCCTCTGAAGAAGTGCGCATGCAAGTCTCTGACGCCATTGAAGCCATCAACGCCGACCCAGATTTTCAGACACAAATGCTCGATGGGGGCTTTGCCTTGGTGGATGTCGGATATGGTGCCGATATGGACGCCTTTATCGCCGATAAGGCCGAAGGGTATCTGACCGCCGCCAGATCGGCTGGGATTATCGAATAATCGATCCACACCCCGTCTGAGGGCGTGATGTCACGCCCCCAGACCGCCCGCACTCTGTGACGCTAAACACCTTTGGAGGATAAAGGATGGTTGATTTCATCCTCGGCGCACTGTCGCCCTTGAATTTGCTGCTTGCGCTCTTGGGTGTTGCCGCGGGGACCATCATCGGCTCAATCCCCGGTTTGACAGCCACCATGGCCGTGGCCGTGTTGGTGCCGCTGACCTTCACCATGTCCCCCGACAGCGCGCTGATCTTAATGGGGGCCATTTATACGGGCGCGATCTATGGCGGGGCCTATGCGGCGATCCTGCTCAACACGCCGGGAACACCTTCGGCAATTGCCACAACTTTTGACGGCTATCCCATGGCCAAACGCGGTGATGGCGACCTAGCTGTCTCTGTCGCCTGCCTGGCCTCTGTCATTGGGGGGCTGGTGGGCGCTTTGGCGTTGCTTTTGCTTGCGCCGCCCTTGGCCAAAGCCGCCCTCGCCTTTGGTCCGGTAGAGTATTTCTGGCTGGCTGTCTTTGGGCTGTCGCTCATCGCTGCACTCTCCACAGGAGATTTCTTAAAAGGCATGATCGGGGCGTGCTTTGGTCTTTTGATGGCGATGATCGGCGTTTCAGAGACCAGCGCAGAAGTACGCTTTACCTTTGGCTCAACCACGCTTTTGGGCGGCGTGGAGACAGTCTCCGCGCTGATCGGGCTCTATTGTATTCCGGTTTTGATCGATCTTGTCGCCACGCCCGACCGGCATCTCAAACCGCCGGAACAAACCCGTGGGTTTCGGCTGCTTGAGGCTGGACAGACGATGTTGCGCAACAAATTTAATGTGCTGCGCAGCTCTGTGATTGGCACAATGGTTGGTGCCTTGCCCGGGGCGGGCGGCTCTATCGCGGGGCTTGTGGCCTATTCAGAGGCCCGGCGCACCCAGAAAGACGCCCCGAAATACGGAGAGGGCAATCCAGGCGGCATCATCGCCACAGAATCGGCCAACAACGCAACAGTGGGCGGCGGATTTATCCCAACCCTGGTGCTGGGCATTCCCGGCACGCCCCCCGATGCGGTAATCCTGGGCGCGCTTTTGGTGCAAGGCGTGCGTACAGGCCCCAGTTTGTTCACCGATGGGGCCAATATTGTCTACACTTTCATCTTTGGACTTTTGCTGGCCACCATTCTGATGCTGCCTGTGGGGTTGCTGATCGGGCGCTTTGCCTATGGGGCGATTGTCCGCGCCCCCAAAGCGGCCTTGGTGCCACTGGTGGCGTTCATGACCGTGATTGGCACCTTTGCGATCCGCAACAGCGTCTCTGACATTGCCATTATGATCGTTCTGGGTGTCATCGGATGGCTGGCTGGGAAACGCGGTTTTTCCGTGTCCCCGATTGTGTTGGGCCTGATCCTTGGCCGGATTGCCGAACAGGGTTTTGTGCAAAGCTGGACGATCGGGGACGCCTTGGGAAATCTTCCGGCACAATTCTTCGGACGGCCTTTGTCGATGGCGATTATCGCGCTGACCCTGCTCAGCTTCCTGTATCCGTTCTGGCCCCAAATCAAGCGGCTGGTCACCCGCGCCACGACCGAGCCTATGGTGGACCGCACCCCCGCCCCCCCTGCGGCCGTCGGGCGCGACCTGTTGACTTTGATCGTTTTCGGCGGTGTTGCCAGCGTTGCTTTGGTGCAAGCGGCAAACCTCAATCCAGAGGCCGCTGTGTTTCCACGCACGATTGCTCTGGCCATGCTGGTTCTGGTGGCCCTTGCACTTCTTAGGCTTTTCCTCACCCGTCAGGTGACAGAAATTGCCATAGACGGTTCATGGCCCCGAATGGCGGCATTGCCTTTGGCGATGATGGTGGCTGTTGTTCTGTTCCCCATTCTTGGGTTTGGTATGACGGCAGTTTTGCTGGGCATTGGCCTGACCTTTGTGGCCCAGCATGATACGTTTACGCTGCAGGCCTGGGGGATTTTACTGGGCAGTGTGGTGGCTGTTATCCTCGGCTGCACGGTTCTGTTCAGCCAGGTGTTGTCGGTCCCCTTGCCATAAAGGCAAGTGTTATGGGATGGTGCGCAGCCCCAAAACTGCCGCCAACAGCCGGGCGCGCTTGCCAAACTCTGAAAACGCCAATGCCCCGCGTTTGACCGCTTCTGGCCGTGCGATGACCTGGGTCAAAGTGGGGCGGGCCAGCCAAGTGGCCAAACAAACCGGACGCACCAATTTAGGCAAGGGTTTGAGCGCCTTGAGCGCATTTTGCGCCACATCGCGCACAGCTTCGGGCCGACCATCCACAAGCGGCATCCGCCCCCGCGCTTCAAGCGCTGGGATGGCACGCAGCCAATGGGCCAGCCCTTGCGCCCGCCCCAGCGCCCGCACGGGGGCCTCAGCCTCTGACGGTGCGCCCAAAAGGCGCGCTGCGGTCCACAAAAGCCCTGCCGCCGTGGCATCCAAATACGCCCAGAACGCGGCTTCATCGGCAAAGGGCTCTTGGTACAGATCCCACCTACGCGCCGCGACACCTTGGATCAGGCAACCTGCCCCCTCGGCATCCAAAACATCCGCCAGCGGCGTGACCACCTCATGGCGGCGCACGGGGCCACCGGCGGCGATTTCCTCAAGCGCATCAGCCCACCATTGCAGGCGCATCTCACCGATTATCGGCTCTGCAGAGACCCACGGCGCGCGCGCCACCTCCACATTCATGGCGTAGAGGGGAAACAGCACAGTGCGGAAGCCCGGCGGCGCGGCCATGGTGGCCAGAAAGCGCTCTGGATCGCCTTTTTCCACGATCTGGGCGCACGCTGTCAGGCTCATGCCTTTTGTGCGACGAGAACCAAATATCCGGTCAACGCCTTCAACCGTCGCCATTGGGATATTTCAGTCCGTTCCACGGAGATCGCGGCCTGCATCTCGGCATCGGCCCCTTGGCTTAAGCGGGCAAGGCGCGCCTCAATGGGCTGGAAATAGGCCTCCCAAGCTTCATCTGGCAGCGGCCAAGCTGCGCGCACCGAAAACCCCTTGGCCGAGACGGTGGCCAGGATCTCAGCCTCGGTTTGCGTGTCATAGCCCTGCCAAAAGGCCCGCATCTCCGCGGTAGGTTCCGTGAAATAGCAGGCTTCGCTAAAGGTCAGCATACCGCCGGGACGTAACGCCGGGGCAATCTGGTCCAGGCCCCGCGCCCCACCAAGGAAGTAGAGCGCGCCGGCGCTCCAGATCAGATCGAAGCCACCAGGCGGTGCAAAACGGGCCACATCGGCCATGTCCGCCTGGTGCACTTGAACGTGTTGCAAGTCCGCAACCCGGGCCCGCGCGGCCTGCACAAAAGGGTCATGCTGTTCAAAACCTTGAACATGACCGACCCGTGCGGCAAGCCCAGGTAAATCCGCACCCGGCCCACAGCCAAGATCGGCCGCGTGCCACTGGGGCTGTGCCCCAGCCACATCCAGCGCGCGGGTGAGTGTGGCGGCATCGCCAGGGCCTTCGCGGGGCAAATTGGAATGAATGGTCCAAAAACTCATGGCGGTGTCGCGCCCTCTTGGATCAGCTTCCAGCGGATTGCATCCACCAGCGCTTCGAAGCTGGCATCGACGATATTGGCCGAAACCCCAACGGTGGACCAGCGCCGCCCGGTGGCATCCTCGCTGTCGATGATCACACGGGTCACAGCCTCGGTTCCGCCTTGTGTGATGCGCACCTTGAAATCCACCAGACGAATATCAGCGATCATGTCCTGATACGGCCCCAGGTCTTTCGCCAGCGCGCGGGCGAGCGCATTGACCGGCCCGCGATCCTGCCCGTCCCCATCGAGGGACTCGCTGACCGAGAGCTTTTGCTCCGCCCCGATTTTGACCACCACCACCGCCTCTGACAGGCTTATACGGCGGTTGTGGCTGTCCTTGCGCCGCTCCACCGTGACGCGGTAGCGCATCACCTCGAAGAACTTGGGCGCCAGGCCCAGCTCGGCACGCGCCAGCAGCTCAAACGAGGCCTGGGCGGTGTCATAGCTATAGCCCTGATCCTCGCGGGCTTTGACCTCCGCCAGAATGCGCCGCAGGGCCTCGGTGTCATCGCTGGGCAGCCCAGCGTCGGCAAGCCTTTGGCGCAGGTTCGAGAGCCCCGCCTGGTTTGACATCGGGATCACCCGTGCGTTGCCGACGGCCTCGGGCGGGATATGTTCATAGGTCATGGGATCTTTGAGGATCGCAGAGGCATGTAAACCCGCCTTATGGGCGAAGGCGCCCGCGCCCACGTAAGCCGCTTGCGTGCGGGGAACACGGTTGAGAATATCGTCCAGCTTGCGGGAGATGCGGGTAAGGTTTTGCAACGCCGCGGGCGTCACATTGGTGTTGAAGTGACTGGCATAGGGCTCTTTAAGAACCAGCGTCGGGATCAGGGCGGTCAGATTGGCATTGCCACAGCGCTCCCCCAGGCCGTTGAGCGTGCCTTGGATTTGGCGTGCCCCCCCTTGCACGGCGGCAAGCGCCCCGGCGACCGCCTGTTCGGTATCATCATGGGTGTGGATGCCCAAGCGTGCCCCGGGAATACCTGCAGCGATGACTTCGGTGACGATGCGGTGGATATCCTCGGGCATTGTGCCGCCATTGGTATCACAGAGCACCACCCAGCGCGCGCCGCTGTCTAGTGCAGCTTGCAGGCAAGACTGCGCATAGGTTGGATCAGCCTTATAGCCATCGAAAAAATGCTCGGCGTCGAACAGAGCCTCCCGGCCTTTGGCAACGATATGGGCCATGGAGGCGGCGATCGCCGCCCGGTTCTCATCCAGCGAACACCCCAGTGCCGTTTCGACATGGAACGGGTGGGTTTTGCCCACCAGGCAGACCGCTTGCGTGCCCGCATCGAGCACGGCGGCCAGGATATCGTCGTTCTCCACCGAGACACCCACCCGCTTGGTCATGCCAAAAGCGGTGAGGGTGGCTTGGGTGGCCGGGGCCTGGGCGAAGAACTCACTGTCAGTAGGGTTGGCGCCGGGCCAGCCGCCTTCGATGTGATCGACACCAAGCTGATCGAGCATCTGGGCAATGGCGATCTTCTCTTGGGTGGAGAATTGCACGCCGCGGGTTTGCTGGCCATCGCGCAGGGTGGTGTCGTAGAGGTAAAGGCGCGCGCGGGTCATTTTAAAGTTTCCAGCCTGGACAGATTTACGGACGAATCTAGCTCCCATGTTGATCCATCTTGAGTATCCTTGAGCAGCACCCCAGCATTATTCAAAAGGTTTCGAATGCGGTCAGCCTCCGCAAAATCCTTTGACGCCTTAGCGGCAGATCTCTTTAAAACCCATTCATCGATCCTTTTGGCGATGGATGAGTCTTCGATCAGAGCTGCCCCAAGGACTTCATTGGCTGCAAGTTCCTTAGAAAAAATCAGGCGATCCATATGAGTTAGGTTTATACCTAACAGCAGTGCACCCTCAATCATTGCGTGCCTGGCATCGGGTGTATCTTGAGTATAAAGTGAATGAAGCTCTGCTAAAACCTGTGGAGTGTTCAAATCACGTGAAAGTGCAGTCACTATCTTTTCAGGCTTCTTCGAGTTTGAATAAACTGAGGTTGGCTTTTTTTCAATATCACGCGCCCACTTGCGTAGTGTCGCCTCGGCCTCCCGCACCTTAGCCTCTGTCCAGTCCATCGGCTTGGAATAATGCGTCATCAGAAACACAAAGCGGATC
>CAWUJT010000001.1:0-80001 GCA_963922715.1 uncultured Thalassobacter sp. | reverse complement strand
CATCAAACCGTGACAGGTCCAAGGCAGATCTTATGCTGACAAGTTTAGATTAGACCCGCACAAGACGAAACACCGCCGACGCGCTCCAGCCGGCGACAATCGCTATAAGGAGTGACAGAAACCCGTAGATCAGCGGTTGCTCGTGCGCGAGTTCATAGATGAATTGCTCCAGGCCCACTTTACTCACATTGATCGTATCGCTAAAATCGGCGACTACCCTCCCCCCGCGTGTCAGAAAGATACGGACCTCATAATCGCCTTCCACCAAATTCGCGGGCAGCGCCACCGTGGTGGAGAACAGCGTTTCGTCGAGCAGATCGACAGAGGCAGCTTTGGTTTGGTAGGCAGTCTCTTTGGTTTTGATCCGCACCAACGCCTCTGTGAACTGATTGATGTCCTCACCTGGGGTGACGGCGTCAACAGCCCGGATCGCACGATCAAGGGTGATCCGATGCTCAATATCATCTGTCATTAGCAACGCCTCCGACAGCGGGGCAGAACTGGCCACCGCATAAAATGAAGGCGCGGCATCCACAAAGGCCGCTTCGGTATTGACCCAAATCCCAAAGCGTCTGTCTTTGCGTCGGACAATGACAGGACTTGATGGCCCTGACACTGCAACAATTACTTCGAGTGGGGCCGCATCTATGGGTACAGGTTCAAGCCGCTTCACCGCACCGAAAATAAGGATCTCGGATCCAGAAAAGCTGGTATTAATCGCAACTTCACTTTGACTGAGATCCGCGACCACATCCTCAAAACTCTGTGCGCCAACAAAGGTTGGGCAAATGCTTAGCGCCGTGACGATATTGAAAACCCAATGCGTCAATGTATCATGCCCCCGGTGGTGACAGTATAAAACTCCGTCGGGGTCAACAAAAGATCAAGCGCGAGCTTTCCACAAACAGCCAACACCATAAGCGCAAGCAGGATACGCAATTGCTCTGCCTTCAGTCGCACTCCAATCCGGGTGCCGATTTGTGCCCCAATCACACCTCCGATGATCAAGAGAACGGCCAAAACCATATCCACCGTGAAGTTTGTTGTGGCGTGCAGAAGGGTCGTGAAGCCTGTCACGAAAATGATCTGATAGAGCGATGTGCCAACGACAACCTTTGTGGGCATTCCCAGAAGATAGATCATCGCGGGCACCATGATAAAGCCGCCGCCCACACCCATAATCGCGGCAAGAATGCCAACCAAAGCCCCGACCGTAAGGGGCGGGATCACCGAAATATAAAGCCCAGATGTGCGGAATTTCATTTTGAAGGGAAGCGCATGTATCCATCCCCGCGTGCGCCGTTTTGACAAATGTGTCGGACCTTGGCGCGCCTTGCGCAGAGAGTTCAAAGATTCACTGAACATCAAGCCCCCGACAATACCCAGAAAAAGCACATAAGATAGCCGGACAAGCAAATCCACTTGGCCCATCTCACGCAGCAGGGCAAAGACTTGCACACCTATGAACGCGCCGATGACCCCCCCGACCATTAAGACAGTACCCATCTTAAAATCCACCGTTCGACGCTTGAGATGCGCAAGCACACCAGAAAAGGAGGAGGCGACGATCTGGTTGGCCTCTGTAGCCACCGCCACCGCTGGGGGGATGCCGATGAAGAAAAGAAGTGGTGTCATCAAAAACCCACCACCGACCCCAAACATGCCCGAAAGAATACCAACCAAGCCGCCCAGCCCGAGAAGGATGAAAGCGTTTACAGAGACTTCGGCTATGGGGAGGTATACCTGCATATTGTTCTAACTGAGTTTCAGAGATTACATGTCCTAAATCGGATAATACTATGGGATGTCAAACCCCAATGATTAAAAAATCAGTCGCTGTCGCGCAGAAACCGTTGCAAAATACATTGCAACTTTGCGGCACCTAGAGGCGCCATCGCTTTGGTATGAGCATGGCTGATGGCCTCATCAGACAGTCCCGCAGCTTTGTTGGTGATTGTCGAGATTGCGGCAACCTTCAGACCCAAAAACCGTGCTAAAATCACCTCGGGCACTGTGGACATGCCCACCGCATCCGCGCCAAGCGTCCGAATAGCACGAATTTCAGCGGGCGTTTCAAAAGACGGGCCAGAATACCAGGCATAAACCCCTTCAATCAGGGGTATATCTTCAATGGTGGCCGCGGCTTTAATTGCATCGCGCAGGTCGCGATCATACGCCTTGGTCATGGGTACAAAGCGCGCCTCCGATGGCTCCCCAATCAGGGGGTTGCGCCCAGAGAAATTTATATGGTCGGACAAGAGCATCAAATCCCCTGGATCAAGATCGGGATGCATGGAGCCTGCCGCGTTCGTCAGGATCAAGGTTTCAGCGCCCAAAGCGCATAAGACTTCCAAGGGTGTGCGCATCGCAGCGGCATGGCCTTGTTCGTAATAATGCTCCCGCCCACCAAATGCGGCAACGCGTTGGCCTGCTAAGGTGCCCACCTTCAGCACAGGACTATGACCAGACACACCCGCATGGGGAAACCCAGGCAATTCAGAATACGGCAAAGCCATCCCATCAACCATATCCATTAAATCGGCCAATCCAGATCCAAGGATCACGCCAAAGCGCACAGGTGCATCACCCATGCGTGCTTGGATCATCTGGGCCAGGTCTTCAGCGTTCTTTGACATAAGGTTCTCCCCCTGCCCGTGGTGGAATAGCCTTGCCGCCAACACCTGCAAGGATCACGACGGTCAGGATAAATGGTAGGGCCTGCATGAACTGCGTCGGCACAGAAACATCGAAGATCGCAAAGGATTGAAAGCGGTTGCTGAGTGCCTCCAGAAGGCCAAAGAGTAGACAAGCCCAAAGCGCATACCACGGCCGCCATTTGGCGAAAATCAAAGCCGCTAAGGCAATAAATCCCCGGCCAGCGGACATGTCTTTGACAAAGCCGGCAGAGATCGCCGTTGATAGATAGGCGCCCGCAATCCCGCATAAGACGCCACAAATCAAAACAGCGGCGTAGCGCAAGCCGATGACGCTGACGCCGGAGGTGTCAACAGCCGCGGGATTTTCGCCCACTGCGCGCAAGCGTAAGCCAAAGCGTGTGCGAAACAACAGCCACCAGCTTGCTGGAACCAGCGCCAGGGCCATATAAACAAGAATGGTGTGGCCAGACATCAGTTCTGCATAAACAGGGCCAAGGATTGGCACCCCTTCCAGAGCTCCGATAAACGGTAACGTGATCTCTTGAAACCGCCCTGCGCCGTCAAGCTGTGGGGTTCGCCCACCAAGTTCAAACCATGCTTGGCTAATCACCACAGTGATGCCAGCGGCCAGAAAATTCAGTGCAACACCTGAAATGAGTTGGTTCCCGCGGAACGTGATCGACGCGACGCCATGGATCAGCGCAAACACCAATGAGGCCGCTATGCCAGCCATCAACCCTATCCAAGCAGAGCCATAAATCGCGGCTGCGGCTGCGGCGAAAAATGCCGATAAGAGCATCTTGCCTTCCAAGCCAATGTCGAAAACACCCGCGCGTTCTGAAAACAACCCAGCCAGACACGCCAGCAAAAGCGGTGTGGCCAGCCGCAGTGTTGAATCAAGGATTTGCAGGAAGGTCGCAAGATCCATCGTCTGTCACCTGTCAAACGCCATGCGTGCGGCAAAGCCAACGAACAAAACCCCAAGCACGGCCTCAACCCATCGGCGTGCTCTTTGATAAGCTGCACGAAAGGGTGTTGAGGACAGCAGGGTCGCCCATGCGCCATGACAGGCGAAGGAAATGACAAACGCGCCGATGAAAAAAGCCGCAATCACCAAGGGGCCACCGCCCTGTGTCGCGCCAACAGCCGAGATTGCAAGCCAAAACACAATCGCTTTGGGATTGCTCACCTGTAATAGGAAGCCCACCCAAAACTGTCGCCATGCTGAAGGCACATCCGCGACATGCGGTGTGATTGGTTTCACATGCGCGGCTTTACGAAACGCACCATAAGCCAGCCACAAAAGATAGGCCGCGCCAATCCAGCGGATAATCTGCATCGCCCAAGCCGCTTGCGCCACAATAAGCCCAACACCCAGAAGCGTCAGAAGGTTCAAAATAGCGCTGCCCGTAGCAATGCCAAATGTTGTCATCAGTGCAGCTTGTCGGCCATGACTGGTGCCAATGCCAAGCAACAAGGCCACCGCGGGCCCCGGAGAAGACGCTGCGACAATCAGGATTGAATAAGCCGCTAAAAATTTCGGAACGAAGGGTAGTATTTCTTGCATCGGCATCACTCCGCAGAACTTTTGTACTGGATCACTTTGAACAGCCGCTCCACCGGCCAGCGCGCCATATTATCCAGCGCGCCCGTGAACAAGATGACAAGCGCTTGGATCACCACAATCATCTCTCGGGTGATGGCGGGGCGCTCGAATTCAAGTTCCGCGCCCCCTTGATAAAGAATGCCAAAAAGAAGTGCGGCCAAAAAGACTCCAAAAGGATGGGAGCGGCCCATCAACGCCACAGCAATCCCCACAAACCCCGCGCCTTGGATTGGATCGGTCTGTAAACGCTCCGCCTCTCCCATCACAGCATTGAGCGCCATCAGACCAGCCAAAGCGCCGGAAATCAGCAATGTGACCATGATGATTTTCTGTGGCGAAATACCAGCATAAAGTGCGGCACGATCCTGATGCCCAAAGGCGCGGATTTCATAGCCAAGCCGGGTGCGCCAGATCAGCACCCAAACCGCAACACAGGCCAAAATCGCCACCAAAAAACTGACATTCAGAGGCGTGGAGCGCGGAAATCCCACCCAGGGCAAAAGATCATGGGCATTGGGCAGGCGTGCGCCTTCTGGGAAACGTGCTGTCTCGGGGGACATGTTGCCCGGTTGTTTCAGGACATCTGCAAGAAGATAGACAATCAAAGCGCTGGCAATGAAGTTGAACATGATGGTTGTGATCACAATATGACTGCCACGGCTGGCTTGCAAATATGCCGGGATTGCGGCCCACGCCGCCCCGAAAAGCGCGCCGCCCAAAATCGCCACCGGCAAGGCAAGGGCCCAATGGGGCCAAGGCACCGCAAGGCAGACAAGTGCCACGCCTAGCGCACCAATAAGCGCTTGTCCTTCACCGCCAATATTGAACAGCCGCGCATGGAAGGCGACAGCCACCGCAAGGCCTGTGAAAATAAAGTTCGTCGCATAATAAAGCGTGTATCCCCAGCCGTAGGCAGATCCGATTGCCCCTTTGATCAAAATCCCCATCGCCTCTATCGGCGGCTCCCCGATGTAGGCCACGACCAGGCCTGACACGATCAAAGCCAGACAGAGATTGAGGATCGGGATAAGAAGAATATCAGCCCACTTTGGCATCAGGCCGCCCCTTCAATCATTCCGGCCATCATCAGCCCGAGTTCTTGCTCCGACGTCTCATGCGGGCGTCTCTCCCCCATGATCTGGCCATCAAACATCACCAGAATGCGGTCTGAAAGTGCGAGAATTTCGTCAAGCTCTACCGAGACGAGCAGAATAGCCTTGCCCTCATCACGCAACGCAATGATTTGCTGGTGGATGAATTCAATGGCCCCAATGTCAACGCCACGTGTGGGTTGCCCCACAAGAAGCAAGCGGAGGTCGCGCTCTATCTCCCGCGACACGACGATCTTTTGTTGATTGCCGCCCGAAAAGTTTTTCGCCCGCAGATGTGGGAGCTGTGGACGAACATCAAAGCGTTGCATTTTATCGGCTGCATCCCCCCGCATCGCGATATGATCCATCATCATACCATAGGTAAACTCTGGGGTATCGTGATAGCCAAATGCAATGTTCTCCCAGGCATGAAACTCCATGATAAGCCCCGCGCGCTGGCGATCTTCCGGGACATGGGCAACCCCAGATGCGCGTCTGGCCCTGCCACCTGCCTTGGGGCCAGACAGGGGCAAAGGCTTTCCCATCAGCCTTATTGCGCCTCTGGCAAGGGCATATCCGCCCAAAACTTCCAGAAGTTCGGATTGCCCATTGCCGGCCACACCTGCAATCCCCAGCACTTCACCGGCCCGAATGTCGAAACTGATGCCTTTGACCCGCTCTACACCGCGCCCATCCACCACACGCAGGTCTTCAACCTCCAGCACCTTCTCCCCAATGGTCGGCGCGGCCTTGTCCACGCGCAAAAGTACCTTACGCCCCACCATCATCTCAGCCAAAGCCGTCGGGGATGTTTCAGATGTGCTTACCGTGGCTGTCATTTCACCGCGGCGCATGACACTTACGGTATCGGTGACCTCCATAATTTCCCGCAACTTATGGGTAATCAGAATGATCGTTTTGCCGCGATCCCTTAGACCTTTTAGGATGCGGAAAAGATGATCCGCTTCGGCAGGTGTCAGCACCCCGGTCGGTTCATCCAAGATCAGGATTTCTGCTTCGCGGTAGAGGGCCTTCAAAATCTCCACCCGTTGTTGAAACCCAACAGAGAGGTCTTCGATCAACGCATCGGGATCAACCTCCATGTCGTACTCTTCCGCAAGCTGCGCCAGGAGGCTTCGAGCTTTTGCCAACGATGGCTTCAACAAAGCGCCCTCTTCCGCGCCGAGGATAATGTTTTCAAGAACCGTGAAATTCTCGACCAGTTTAAAATGCTGAAAAACCATGCCGATGCCTGCGGCAATCGCCGCTTGCGTGTCAGAGATGATCGTGGGCTTACCATTGATGAAGATTTCACCGGCATCTGCGGCATAAAACCCATAAAGGATTGACATCAATGTGGATTTGCCAGCACCATTCTCGCCGATGATCCCATGGATGGTGCCCGGCGCAACCTCCAGGGATATATCTTTGTTGGCCTTCACGGACCCAAAGCTTTTGTAAATGCCTTTTAGTTCAATCGCTGGGGCAGGCTGTGAGGCCTGCCCGTCGTCGTGCATGTTTGTATGTTCTGACATCTGGGGATCAGAAAGACATCACCGGACACTCATCATCTGCTGTGTAATCGTGAACCATCAAAGTCCCTGCAGCGATCTCCTCAGCCGCGGCATCAACCGCTGCCTTCATGTCTGCTGACACAAGCGCGGTATTGAATTCATCCAGTGCATATCCAACGCCTTCATTGGAAATGTCCATGACGAACGTGCCAGCTTCGAAACCATCGGCCCCATTTGAGAAAACTTCGTAAACCGCGTTATCAACGCGCTTAAGCATCGATGTCAGGACAGAGCCGGGATGCAGATAATTCTGGTTTGAGTCTACGCCAATAGACAATATCCCTTCGTCTGTCGCGGTCTGCAGAACGCCGACACCCGTGCCGCCAGCGGCCGCAAAGACAACGTCAGAGCCCTGTGAAATCTGTGCTTTTGTCAGCTCCCCACCTTTGACGGGATCGTTCCAAGCTGTCGGTGTTGTACCTGTCATGTTAGAAATGACTGTGATGTCTGGGTTTACAGCTTTTGCGCCTTGCGCATAACCACAGGCAAACTTACGGATGAGCGGCACATCCATGCCCCCGACAAAAGATACCGTCCCAGTCTCAGAGGCCATCGCCGCCATCATCCCCACAAGGTAAGAGCCTTCGTGCTCTGAGAAGATAATCTGGCGCACATTTTCCATATCTGGCAACCAGCCCACATCGATGATGGCAAAATTCGTATCCGGATAGTCAGGGGCCACCTGTTCAATCGTGGAGGCATTCATGAACCCAAGCACGACCACTGGATTTGCCCCGCGCTCTGCCATTCGGCGCATCGTTTGTTCGCGTTGTGCATTGTTGGCAAGCTCTGTCTCCATGTAGCTGCCGCCTGTTTCTGCCACCCACCGCTGGGCACCGTTATAGGCGCTTTCATTGAAAGATTTGTCGAATTTACCGCCAAGATCGATGATCAAGCCAGGTTCGGCCCAGGCCGCCCCCGCTGTCAAAGCGATCGCAACACTGGCACCCAAGAAGTTTTTTGTCAGACGCATGATGTCTCTCCCGATTTTTTATATGATACCCGCATGACACATATGATCACACGGCAGCCCCCTACGCGCATGGCAGACATAAGGCAACAGAGGACGGGCAGGGTCAACCGGTTTTTCAATTTTCAGAAAATTGGAGCGCTTTACGCAAGACGACCGCGTCCCTGCCCGCATAATAATTCGGTCTTAAACCAACTTGGACATATCCCAAGTTTTCGTACAAAGTCCGTGCCGCGTGGTTCTCAACCGATACCTCAAGATAGGACTCTCTGCCGCCACGTGCGGCGGCCTCTGCCTCATACGTGTGCACCAAAAAACGACCAAGACCTTGCCGCCGGCGTTCGGGCGAAACAACAAGGGTCAGCAATTCGGATGAGCCAGCCGCGGTACGCCCAACAATAAAGCCACCGTCCACATGATGCAGGTGAAACGTGGCATCATCCGCTAGTTTCGTGAATTCTTCAGCGCTCCAAGGCCTTGGGTGTGTAAAGCAACGCGCATGAAGTTGCGCTAGTGCAATGGGGGTCATGGTAAGACAACAGGTCCACGATCAGGCTGCGGGGCGGCATTTGCAGCACGCACATAGAACGGAACTGGACGGGCGTTTTCCTGGTTTACGCGCTGTAAAGCGATGCGGCCAATCGCAGGGGCGAGTGCGAAGCTTGCATGGCGTTTGATGTTGATGGAATCCTCTAAGCGCGCATCACCTGGCTGCAACGTTTCGGGGGTGCCTGGCTCGCCGTTGACAAAAAATTGACAAAGCCATGTCCCCCTTGGCGCGGGACAAAGCGCGCGGACAGGACGCCCTGCACCAAACGCCAAAGCATCAAAACTTGTCACCCCAATCGTAGGGATGTTCAACGCAACGGCAAGGCCCCGCGCCGCAGCAACAGAGATTCGAATTCCTGTAAAGTTTCCTGGGCCTGTGCCAACGCCGATAGCAGCAATGTCGTTGATATTTTGACCAGCGCTCTGCAATGTCTCTTTAACCAAGGGGATAAGCCGCTCTGCCTGGCCTTTCGACATCGGTTCAAAGCGTTTTGCGATAATCTGACCCTGGTTCAGTACAGCAACATCGCAGGCCGATCCTGATGTGTCAAAAGCCAAAATCGCTTTAGATGGCAACGGGGCGAACCTCATGCACTTCGGGGATATAGTGACGCAATAGGTTTTCTATGCCCATTTTCAAGGTGAGGGTGGATGAAGGACACCCGGCACATGCGCCTTTCATATGAAGATACACCACACCGCGATCAAACCCATGAAATGTGATATCGCCCCCATCTTGCGCGACGGCAGGCCGCACACGGGTATCCAATAGCTCTTTGATTTGGCCAACGATTTTGGCATCTTCCGCATTTGCATCGTGCTCTGTATGACCGGCAGAGCTCTCCCCTTCGATCGCGGGCGCACCTGATTGATAATGCTCCATAATCGCCCCAAGTACTGCAGGCTTCATATGATCCCACTCAATCGCGTCCGTTTTAGACACTGTTATAAATTCATGGCCTAAAAATACGCCCGACACACCTTCAACAGCGAAAACGCGCTTTGCAAGCGGCGATATCATCGCAGCCTCGGGTTGCGGAAAGTCTGCCGTCCCCGTCTCTAGTACAGTGCACCCCGGTAAAAATTTCAACGTGGATGGGTTCGGGGTCGATTCTGTTTGGATAAACATCTCATGCACTCCTTCTTGTCCTAAAATATGTGATGTCTATCACAAAAGGTCAACATTTCAGAATAATTCTAAAGTTAGCAAATCATCTCTAACCGTTCTTTGGTGAGTTCAATCGGGACAATCGTCAAAGGAATGGGCAGCGAACCAGCATTGCGTGACATATGAGTCACCAAAGGCCCAGGTGTGCCCCCAGACGCCGCGCCTAAAACAAGCACCCCGACCTCTGGGTCTTCACGCACTTGGGCCAGGATTTCCTCTACAGGCTGTCCTTCGCGGATCACAAGCTCTGGATCGATCCCCTGCTTGTCGCGCATCCATTTGGCATAGACTTCGAAGTGGGCCACGATACGCTCCCGCGCCTCTTCGCGCATGATGTCCCCCACCCCAATCCAGTGGTTAAACTCCTCTGGCGGGATAACGGCCAAAACTTCAACACCACCGCCCGTGCGCGCCGCACGCATGGTGGCAAACCGGATGGCGTTTAAGCACTCACGGCTATCGTCTAAAACAACGAGAAACTTCCGCATCTCACGTGATCCTTAAGCTGTTTTGCTAGACATAATGCCCTGCAATGATGACACTGGCAACGGCCTTAACGATCACTGAGCGCCCAATCCCAATACAAGTCACGTGCACGATGTGTCACGGGGCCGACTTGATATGAACGATCTTCAAAACCAACAACTGGGGTAATCTTTGTCATATTGCCAGACAAAAACACTTCGTCAGCCGCCTCGACATCGGCAAAGCTTAAGACGGTTTCATGTACCATAAAACCATCCGCGCGCAGGTTAGCGATATGACGAGCGCGCGTGATGCCCGCCAGAAAGGTCCCATTTGCAACCGGCGTGAAGACCTCACCATCGCGCACAACGAAAACATTAGAGGTTGCAGATTCAGCCACATTGCCCATGGCATCCGCGACAAGTGCGTTCCCAAACCCGCGAGAGACAGCCTCTGCCAGCATTCTGGCGTTGTTGGGATAAAGACAGCCCGCCTTGGCGTTGCACACCGCAGTGTCTAAAGTGGGTCGCCGATACTGGGTTCGCCCCAGTGTCGTTGTCTTGTCCCCTTGTGCCATGGGGATTTCCTCGAGACAGATTGAAAAAGCCGTCGCACCAGGCTTTGGATCAACGCCAAGATCCCCGCCATGCAGCGCCCAATACATCGGGCGGATATAAACAGCGGCGCCTTTGGGATAGCGGGCCAAACCCTCGCGTGTGATATCAACAATCTCTGCGGCCGTTTGGGTGGGTGTGATCATCATCGCTTCGGCAGACCCGTTCAGACGTTGGCAATGGGCTTCAAGATCCGGGGTCACCCCTTCAAAAAGACGCGCGCCATCAAACACAGAGGATCCCAACCACATCCCATGATCGCCCGCCCGCATCACTGGGATATCCGCATCATGCCAAGTGCCTTGCCAATATGTCTTGATATTTGCCCCCGTGGCCATGACATCTCTCCTGTTGGTTTGCAGAGACTTGAACACCCTAAAAGAAGAATGCAAGTCTGCTAGTATTAAGAAAGGGAAAATCTATGGCCTCTCAGGGTACAACTCTGCCCGTCGATGAAACAGCACGCGCTCTGGCACAGACACTTTTGGCAAAGGTCCGATCTGCCGCTCTTGCTGTCATCGACCCTGTGACGGGGGAGCCTTTGGTCAGCAGAATTGGATTTAGCCTGTTACAAGATCAAAGCCCTGTCACATTGATATCGGAGCTGTCTCAACACACCCAAGCCTTGGCCCACAACCCACACTGTAGTCTGCTGATCGGAGAGCCGGGGCAAAAAGGCGATCCGCTGACCCATCCACGCCTTACGATACAAGCCACCGCTGAACGTAGCGACAAGAAAACGCATCGAGACGCTTACCTAACATCCTATCCAAAGGCGAAGCTGTATTACGACTTTCAAGACTTTCATCTCTATGTGTTTCGGGTGCAGCGGGCCTTTTTGAATGGCGGGTTTGGCAAAGCCTATAAGCTCACATCCCAGGATTTGGGCCTTTAATTGTCTTGTCGCATGATACTGTCAATCAGAACTGCGCGCACCCTATTTCCCAAAAGCTCCTGACTTTTGTGCAGCAAAGCCAGTCTTAAACGGTTCATCTTCACAGGATCTGTGAAAGCACCGGCAAATCCGCCCGCATTGGCATGCAGGAAGAAAACCTCATTATAGGCATCCCGCAGCTTTGGTTCGTGATCATACACCAATGTTCTTTGACCGCTTGAGACTTCCATCGAAAGGCTTGCCACAACCATGGCCGTGACACGCCCATCCTCAATGACGGGAATGACAAATTGATTGTTGAGCTTCACATATTCCGATTGGCCATCCCCTACGGGCACCGCGGCTCCATCAATCATCTCTTCCGGTTCAGGACACTCTGGTTTTTCGGCTTCCAAAGCCTCTGGCGCAGGCTTCATGACATACCCCGCGCCAAGGCCCCCTGCGATACCCATGAGTGCAATCACCAGCGGAAGGATTAATCGAAACATGTCGACGCCTCAAAATGGGAGGATGATATCAGCAATTTGCTGACCATAGCGCGGCTGTTGAACATCAGTAATTTGACCTCTACCGCCATAGGAAATGCGCGCGGAAGCGATTTTGTCATAGGTGATTTCATTTTTACGCGAGATATCTTCAGGGCGCACATAGCCAGAGATTGTCAATTCACGGACCTCGAAATTCACCCGCACCTCTTGCCGGCCTTCGATGCGGACCACACCGTTGGGAAGTTCTTCCACTATTGTTGCCGCAACCCGCAGTGTCAGGCGTTCATTTCGGCTGACAGAGCCTTGCCCGCTTGAAGTGCCGCTGCTGGTCACATTCGCGGCATTATCCAGACTGGCCCCTGCGGGTAATTCTCTGTTTAAGCGTTCCGGAAGACCCAAAAAATCGGGAATGGCCAAACTTTCAGAACCTGTGCGACTGCGACCTGTGCTGTTGGACAGCTCTGCGCGATCATCAATCTCAATCACGACGGTCATGATATCACCTTGACGGTTGGCCCGACGGTCTCCATGCAGAGACATCCGCCCGCGAGACCAGAGTGAACCTTTGAGGTGCTGTGTTGATGCCGTTTCGACTTCCCGGGCACTTGGGGCCACCATCGCCAAATGCTCATACCCTTGACCATTAGGGGTCAGTTCCGGCGCTTGGCCCACGTCTGCGATGCGTGCACATGCCGTTGCAAATACCAGCATAAACAGGATGATTGTGCGCATCAGTGCCCCCCTCTGACATGAATAACACCCGGAGAAACAACAACGCCTTGTACCGTGTTTCTTGAACCAAGGTTCATCGCTCGAAGCATGTCCCCGACGCCGCCAATGCCCAACGAACGTCCCTCGGCTTCAATACTCAGGCCACCCTTTCGATAAACAAGAGTAACGAGATCATTGCGATCAATCACGCGTGGCGCGCCAACATCTTGCAACCGTACAGGGCGATTGGGATAGAGATTCACCCGCGCTTCCTGTCCTAAAAGGACATTAATACCCGTCACGGCCCCTGGGTAATCTGAGGAAATCACAGCAAGATGCGCATGGGTCAATATTGTGCCACTGCGAATAAGGGTCGTCGCCACGACGGTTTCCGCAAAAACGCCAACAGGTATCCCCAGCAAGAAAAATATGAGAAGGAAACGCTGCGGCATTATCGCATATTCGTTGTGGCGGCCAACATTTGGTCCGCAGCACTGACAACTTTCGAGTTCAACTCATACCCGCGCTGTGCTTCGATCAGATCGGTTACCTCTCGCACCGCATCGACCGAGCTTTCTTCCAGATACCCCTGCCGCAAAAGGCCCGCCCCATTTTCCCCCGGCGACCCGACCGTTGGCGGGCCAGAGGCTTCTGTTTCCGTGAAAAGGTTTGATCCAATCGCTTCGAGCCCCTTGTCGTTGATGAAGGTGGCCAGAGTTAATTGCCCGATGCGTTGTTGTTGGATTTGATCCCCGAAACTCACATACACTTCGCCATCCGATGTGATGCGCACCGATTGCGCGTCCGCCGGCATTGTTATGTCGGGCACAACCGCATAGCCATCTGATGTCACAAGCTGCCCGTCCCCGTTGCTTTTCAACGCGCCGTCGCGGGTGTAGGCGGCCAAGCCATTTGGGAGTAAGATTTCAAAATACCCAGCCCCTTCGATCGCGACATCCAAATCGCCCCCCGTTTGCGCCAAGGCCCCTTGCAGGACCTCCATCGATACAGCAGTTGGTCGCACGCCAAGGCCAAGTTGAACACCTGCTGGCACAACGGAGCCATCCGCCGCAGCAATGGAGCCTGCACGGGTCATCTGTTGGTAATGCAGATCGGCAAAATCTGCGCGGCGCGCATTATAGGCCGTGGTCGACATGTTGGCGAGGTTGTTTGAGATAACCTCGACCTGCATTTGCTGGGCGGCCATGCCAGTTGCCGCAATTTTCAAAGCGCGCATCGCATTACACTCCTTTTACATCCGATTAAGACCCGTCAATCAGGGTGGTGATAGATTTCAATCGCTCGTCTTCGCGTTGCAGAAAGGCCTGCCCCATTTCATAGGCGTGTTGGACTGCGATCATGCGGGCAACTTCACTAACGGGATCAACGTTTGAGGCCTCTAGATAGCCTTGCAAGACACGGCCCTCAAATATTGGCTCAACCCCAGCCTCCGCGACAAATGCCGTGTCACCCACGCGTTGAAGTTGTCCCGGGTCCAAAGGTTGCACAAGCCCGATCAAAGCCAAAGGTTGCCCATCTGCACTCAATGTGCCGTCAGGAGCCAAAAACACATCTTGCGCGTCGGGGGGGACGAAAACGGGAATACCGCCAACATCCAGAAGCCGCGCGCCTGCGGGGGTGACAAGCTCTCCGAAATTATTGCGTAGGAAAGCACCGGTACGTGTGATCTGTGGGCCCGTTACGGCCTCGACTTGAAAAAACCCTTCACCTTCAATCGCAAAGTCAAAGGTTCCACCCGTTGCCTCCAAAGCGCCCTGGGCCAATTTTATCATCTTTCCATGTCCGGCCCCCATAGACAAAGATGACGCTGGGTCTAGTGTTTCAAGAAATTCTGAAAATATCATAGCCTCTGCACGAAACCCAGTGGTGTTTGCATTGGCGATATTATTGGCCACAATATCGATTTCACGCATTAGCCCGCTTTGCCGGGCCAAAACAGAATAGACACCTTGAGACATTCAAATGACCTCAATCATGGGTAAAATTTCGACACGGAAGAAATCGTTCAGGGTGTCGGACATGAAACCCATAACGGCCCAGAACACGATCAGCATTGCGCCGAGCTTCGGCACAAAGGTCAACGTCATCTCTTGAACAGAGGTCAAAGCTTGGACCAGACCAATGGCAACCCCGACAACAAGCGCTGTCAACAAAATTGGCAATGAGACAATGACTGAAGCCCATAAGGCTTGGCGCAGTGTATCAAAGAAGATGATTTCATCCATCAGACTTGCATCCTTAAAATTTCTTGATACGCCTCAACAACTTTGTCGCGCACCGTGACAGCCGTATCGACAGCCAGCTTTGTTTCCGCCAAAGCTGTGACAAGCGCATGGGGATCGGCTTGTGTTGTAAGCGCCGCTTTGGCTTGTGCCTCACCCCGTTGCACAGTCTCGGCAAAACTTTGGGCGATTTGCGTAAAGTCGGCCTCTTTGCTTTCTTTCGTTTGCGGTTTTGGCGCAAACGTTTCGCTATAGGCGCGGTGCGCCAATGTAGATTTGATATCCATCGTTACGCTCTATCTTTTCAGAATTTCCATAATCGCCGAGGACATCCGGCGCGTTTGCTCAAACATTTTGAGGCTGGCCTCGTAAGATCGCTGCGCCTCACGCGCATCGGCGAGTTCGAGCATCAAATTAACGTTTGAGCCGTCATAATACCCGTCCGCATTGGCCATCGGATGCGCGGGATCATAAATACGCGGCAATGTGCTTTGATCAAGTTGCACCTGTCCTGTCCGCACACTTCCTTCAGGAACATCGGGACGATAATCCGGCATAAAACTGACCGTTTTGCCCCTGTAGCCAGGCGTGTCGGTATTGGCGATGTTCTCAGAGACATGGCGCAACCGGGTGGCTTGGGCGCGCAGTCCGCTGGCAAGAATGTCAAAAGTTTGGGAAAATCCAGCCATGGCTTACCCTCCGCTCCGGCCAAGCGCGCTGCGCAAAATCCCTAGGGAGCTTTGATAGATTGTCAGCGCGCGATTGTGTGCGCGCGCAGCGTCAACAGAGCGTAAGACCTCCTCTTCCAAAGAAACGGTGTTTCCATTGGGATCGGCCTGTCCTGCGATCTCGATCCGATGCCATTGTGCCTGTGTGGTGCCCAAGAGATGTTGCGGTGCGGTGCGGCGCATCTGGAAGGTCGCTTCTGAGGGCTGGGAAAGCGCCGTAAGGTCCTGTGCCTTATATCCGGGTGTGTCGCTATTGGTGACGTTTTGGGCAATGACGTTCTGGCGTGCAGCGGCATGGGTGGCCATATTCTGCGCCATTGAAAACAAGCTCAATCTTTCAAACATCCGCGGTTCTCCGCCAAATTGTATCAACTTCGCTTTAAGAGCGATTCGTTTAGGAAAGGTTAGAAACGCGAAAAGGGGCGGCAAATGACACAAATCGAAAACGTCTTCATGCCGTTGCGCGCCCGTATTGGAACAACGACGGCGGTCCAACACCTGGGTCATGTCCATGCGGTTGCGGGAAATGCTGTTCAGATCACAGGATTGTCTCACATGATCCATCTGGGAGATGAGGTTGAGATTTTGATCCCGTCGCAAAAACCACTTCGGGCTGAGATCACCCGGCTTGGGGCGGACACGGCAACGGCTGTACCTTTCGCGCCGCTCACCGGCATCCCTTTGAAAGCGCCCGTGCGGTGGATCGGGCTGCCACGCATCGCCCCCGATCGCAGTTGGCTGGGACGTGTGATCAATCCTTTTGGGGAGCCGCTGGATAGACGGCCTCTTTGGCCGGGTGCTGACACAGTCACGCTCTCAGCTCCGCCACCACCGGCGCACACCCGTCGCCCTATGGGGGACCGGATTGAAACGGGGCTTCCGGTCATGGATATGTTCTTGCCGCTGGCCCGTGGTCAAAGGATTGGATTATTCGCGGGATCAGGGGTCGGTAAGTCCACGCTTCTTGGCAGCCTTGCCCGGCACGTTGAAACCGATGTGACCGTGGTTGCTTTGATTGGCGAACGGGGTCGGGAAGTGGGGGAGTTTCTGCACACGATCTTAGGCGAAGAGGCCCTGAAACGGACGGTTGTCATTGTCGCGACATCTGACCAAGCCCCTGGCATTCGACGCAAAGCGATTGAACTTGCGATCACTGTGGCGGAATTTTTTCGAGATCAGGGTGCCCATGTTCTGTTTCTTGCCGACAGTATCACACGGTTCGCTGAAGCGCACCGGGAAGTGGCCGTGGCCTCGGGCGAGGCGGCAAACCTCAACGGCTTTCCATCCAGTCTGACACATGCCTTGGCACAGATTGTTGAACGCGCGGGGCCAGGTGGTACGGGCGCAACAGGCGACATCACAGCCGTTTTCTCTGTCCTTGTGGCGGGATCCGATATGGAAGAACCTGTTGCAGACATTTTGCGGGGGCTTATCGATGGCCATGTGGTGCTGAGCCGGAGTATCGCAGAACGTGGCCGCTACCCGGCGATTGATGTTTTGCGCTCTGTCTCGCGCGCACTGCCTGGGGTTGCGACGCCCGAGGAAAACACACTTCTGACACAAGCGCGTCACTTGCTGAGCACCTATGAACGTGCCGAGCTGATGATACAATCCGGACTTTATGTAAGCGGCAGCGATCTAAAAATTGATGCTGCAATACGCGCGCAAGATAAACTTGACGGTTTATTTGGCCAACCAGGACCGCAATCTATTGAGGAAAGTTTCTCTCAGCTACACGGCATTCTTGAGCTGAAGGACTGAAGATGCTGACTATCTCTTTCCGGTGATTGTGAGGGCTGCGCTGCGGATTTCTTCGGCAATCTCGAGGGCTTCCTCCGGCTCGAAATCCATCGGCAATGAAACCGTGTCACTTTCCACATAAATCCGCACCATGCCTTCTGTCGTGGGACCGATTTGCAGGTTGGCAGCGATGTCACTGTCGTCATTTATACCCATCTTGTACTCCTCAAGCCAAAGGTCTGTAACGAATGAGACTTGCAATCGCAAGAGCCCAAAGCTAGACAACTTCGCGTGCCGCCTTAGCTCAGTTGGTTAGAGCGCTGGATTGTGGATCCAGAGGTCCCCCGTTCAAGCCGGGGAGGCGGTACCATTAACAATCTAAGGCATGATCGCGATGTCTTGGCGCAAAATCCCATCTCGACCAAAAATCAAAATGCGATTATCCTCTGTTACAACTGCCCAGAAATTTTCACCCTGGGTGATGGCCTGGGGCGTTGCCCCATCCGGTAAAGCCAACTCTTCGGGTGCTGTAATTGGTTTGGGGAAACGCAGGACAAGCAGTGTGACAACGCTTATCATCCCACAAATCATGACCACTGTTAAAACAGTCACCAGTCCTTTAAGCAGCTTTAGATCTGGTGGCAGTTGAGAAGGATTTTCTGTGTCAGACATCGTTGCCTTTCGCATAGGGGCCAATCCACCTGATCGCCTTGATAAAGCCTTGGCGCGCGATGTGCCAGAGAATGTTCATCTCAGCCGCACACGGTTGGTACGTTTGATTACAGAAGGCGCTGTCCGCGTGGATGGTGCGGTCGCACAAACCGTCAAAGCCAGCGTATCAGAGGGCACTTTGGTGGAGATTGCCCTTGAAGCCGCGACTGCAGTAGATACTCTGCCGGAGACCATTCCACTGACCGTGGTTTTTGAGGACGATCACCTTCTGGTGATTGATAAACCGGCAGGCATGGTTGTGCATCCTGCGCCGGGCAGTCCACGGGGCACTTTGGTCAATGCCTTGCTGGCTTATTGTGGCGAGAACATCTCGGGCGTCGGGGGGCAGAAACGCCCAGGGATCGTTCACCGAATTGATAAAGACACAAGTGGCTTACTTGTGGTTGCCAAAAGCGATGCCGCACACCATGGACTTGCCGCACAATTCGCGGCACACAGCGTTCACAGACTCTATGTTGCGCTGTGTCACGGCATTCCAAATGCGGCCGATCCACGCTTGCGTGGGGTGCGCGGTGTTTCTTTTGAACAAAACGGCGTGCTTAAAATCACCAGTCAGATTGCACGCCATAAAACACACCGACAACGTCAAGCGGTTGTCTTTGCGAATGGCCGTCATGCCGTGACACGGGTTAAAGTGCTGGAGACGTTTGGCAATGTCGCTTTGATCGAATGCTGGCTTGAGACCGGGCGCACCCATCAAATTCGTGTTCATATGGCGCATGTGGGGCACGGCCTGATTGGGGATCCCCTTTACGGGGGCAGTCGCAAATTGCCAAAAAACGATCTGACAGCAGATGCGGTACAAAGGTTTCCCCGCCAAGCCCTTCATGCCGCAGAGTTGGGGTTTCAACACCCTGTGGACGGGAATGCTCTGCACTTCAAAAGCGCGCTACATGATGACATGGCCACTCTTGTGAATGTGCTCAACGGCTCTGATTGACGAGATGTCTGCTGTGGCCTCAAGTTGAACCAACGACCTATAAATAGTTCGATTGACTATCTCTGAGAAGCACAAGACGAGTGTGATGACACAAGACTGGGTCAATCTGGACGATATGCTCACGTTCGATTATCGTATTTACTGAGTTTTGTTATCAAAAAGCACTTTAGACTTGATAACCTATCATTTTCGCACCAATGGCTTGACCATATGAGTAACATTTCCTTAGCATTGAGTGGGGGCGGTGCCGCAGGTATCGCCCATATCCCCGTCCTAGAGGCCATCGACAGTTGTAACCTCAAACCACAGGCGATTGCAGGCACATCAATCGGGGCGCTTTTGGGGGTGTGCTATGCTGCTGGCATGAGCGCAGCGGACATTCGCGCCCATGTTATCCCACTCATTTCCGATCTTCCGGGCCTTGGGCGGCGGCTGATTGTTGGCGGGGCTTGGTGGGACATTGGCCTGCGGCGTGTCCTGGACCCTGCGCATGTTGTGTCCGTGATCTTACCAGAAACTGTGCCAGAAACATTCGAGGAATTGCCCATTCCTTTTACCTGTGTGGCCACAGACTTTTATGGTCAAAAGGCCCGTTATTTCTCGACCGGGCCCTTGCGTCCTGCCCTTGCGGCCTCCATGGCCATACCCGGCATTTTCAAGCCACAGATCATCGACGACACCGTTTATATCGATGGGGGGATGACCGACAATCTTCCTGTCTCGGCTTTGTCGCAAGATCATAAGATTATTGCGGTAGACGTCATCAGCCCCTTGTCAGTACCACGGGACGGCCCAAAACTGCCCCGTCCTGTCACAGCGGCCTCTGGCGCGTTTCGCATTTTAGTGCGCGCGTTGACAGATCAGCATCTGGCACGGTTTCCACCTTCGGTGCTCCTCAAACCAAACATCGGGCACTTTGGCCCACATGAATTCCACCGCATGACTGCTGTGCTGCAAGCGGCAGAACCTGCACATGGAAGCAGTCTTGCGGATCTTAAAGGAATGATGCCCGTTTAAGCGCTATTTGATCTGTTTCCCTTGCGCCCGTTAATGGACAGACACGGGCTGTAGATCGTTTTGCCGCGCAACGATAAAGGCTGTTTGCCGATCTTTGACAAGCGCCACAGGTGATCCGTCCGCGCGATGTAAAGCGTAAAGATGGTCAAGACCATCTGTCTGCTCACGTAATTTTTCCGGCAAATCATCTGGGTTTACAGCACGAATATAGACAATCGGATCGTCTTCAAAATGTTGTTTTTTCATCTCAATCACCGCGCTTAATTTTGATTGTTTTGATCACACTCTCGGGAAGGGATCGTTCCAGATCAACGTGTAAAAGACCATGCTCCATCGTCGCACCGACCACCTCGACACCTTCGGCCAGGACAAATGCACGTTGAAATTGCCGCGCTGCAATACCGCGATGCAAAAACACACGCCCCTCTGTGTCATCTTGTTGCTTGCCGCGAATGACCAATTGTCTGTCTTCTATTTGAATGGAGAGATTGTCCAAGTGGAAACCCGCTAAGGCAAGTGTGATCCGAAAACTGCTTTCAGCCGTTTGTTCTATATTATACGGGGGGTATCCTTCGTTCCCAGATTTTATCGTGCGTTCGACAAGACGCTCTAATTCGTCAAAACCCAAAAGAAAGGGATGTGTTGCAAGAGTAAGTTTGCTCATGTGCAGGTCCTTTAAAAAGCGATCCGGCTTATGGGTGTGGCCCATCGTGGCACCACACTTTTGATATGGGAGCTCTGGATAAGCTCTACAATACCATTGCAATTTTAAAATCTTACGTTAAAGAGGTTACTTCCGTAATTATTTAACCAAGATCATGACATTCACATTCAACGAAATGTCTTCCAAAGAAATTTTGCGCGCAAGACTTGGGGTCTTGCGGCAAGAACATCGTGCCCTTGATGAGAAAATACATTCCTTAGGCGAAACTGAGCATATGGATTCACTTGAAATACGCAGGTTAAAAAAACACAAGTTGATGCTGAAGGATCAAATTGTGCGCCTTGAGGATCAAATCACACCTGATATCATAGCGTGAGAAAAGGACATAACTATGTCGGAACGTCCCTTAAGTGTTGGTGTAATTATGGGCAGTCAGTCGGATTGGCCAACGATGCGTCATGCCGCCGAGATACTTTCGACATTAGAAATCAGTCACGAAACCAAAATCATATCTGCGCACCGTACGCCTGACAGGCTTTGGGCGTATGGAGAAGAGGCGCCCAAACGTGGGATTAAAGTGATGATTGCCGGTGCAGGTGGGGCGGCGCATCTGCCCGGTATGCTGGCTTCAAAAACGCATGTGCCTGTGATTGGCGTGCCCGTCTTGACTGAGGCTCTGTCAGGCGTGGACTCGCTTTACTCCATCGTTCAAATGCCAAAGGGTTTCCCCGTGGCCACGATGGCCATCGGCATACCTGGGGCGGTCAATGCAGGGCTGATGGCAGCGTCCATCCTGGCCCTTTGCGATGCGGACATCGCCAGATGTCTTCAATCCTGGAAAGACGCACTGTCTGCCTCCGTCCCGGAGCACCCACACGATGTCTAATCCTTTGCCGCAAGGATCGACAATCGGTATTTTAGGGGGTGGCCAACTGGGCAGAATGCTGGCGGTTGCCGCCAGTCGTTTAGGCTACAAATGTGCGATTTTTGATCCCGCAGGTGATTGCCCTGCATCCCATGTTGCCAATTATCATCATAAAGCTGCTTACGATGACAAAGCCGCGCTAGGGCACTTTGGTCAAGCCGTTGATCTTATCACATATGAGTTCGAAAATATTCCAACCGCAGCATTGGATCTGTTGGAAGAGTTTTGTCCCATTTTTCCAAACCGAACAGCGCTAGAAACGGCACAAGATAGGCTATCCGAGAAGGACTTTCTCAATGGCCTTGGCCTTAGGACCGCCCCGTATCAAGCCGCGCATACTCTCGATGCATTAAGCGCGGCTGTTGCAACAATCGGCACACCGGGGATCCTCAAGACACGGCGCTTTGGCTATGATGGTAAAGGGCAAGTTACACTAGACGCGCACACTGATATCTCACAAGCGTGGACATCGCTAAAATCCGTGCCCTGTGTTCTGGAAGGCTTTGTGGATTTTTCCTGTGAAATTAGTGTCATTGCTGCACGGGCTATGGATGGCTCCATCGCCTGCTTTGATCCAGGCCAGAACATTCATAAGGATGGTATTTTACGCACAACATCGGTGCCCGCTGCACTCACTGCTGCACAAAAAACCGATGCTGTTTTGATAGCGAGCCAAATTCTAAATGCGCTCGATTACATTGGTGTCATAGGTGTTGAGCTTTTCGTGACCTCGGACGGATTGCTCGTCAACGAAATCGCGTCACGCGTGCATAATTCCGGCCATTGGACCCAGGCTGGCTGCAGTGTTGATCAATTTGAACAACATATCCGCGCGATTGCTGGCTTGCCCTTAGGCGATGGCAGCCGCTATGCCGATGTCGAGATGACCAATCTGATTGGCGACGATGTGTTGGCGTTAGAGAAATATCTCAACACAAACCACACGCAAGTCCACCTTTATGGCAAACACGCCGTCAAACCTGGCCGCAAGATGGGGCATATCAATCGAATAGTATCAAAGTGACGTTTGCGTGATTGATATCTATCATCGCTTATGCAGATTTACGGACCTCGGTTTTGCGGCGTGCGATCATTTCAGTGCGCTTTGCCCCCCGCGTCCACGGAGCTTCGGTTTTATCAGCTTTTGCTGCTTTGATAACTTCTTTCATCCAGGTCTTACGTGCCATTGTTATCCTCCATGGCGTTTAGCTTCACTAAGGAAACAATAGCTACAGCATGAGGCAGACTTTTGACGTGAATAGGAAGATTTGAGGGAATAAATAGACCATTAAATGTTCTGCATTGCGAAACAATTCTGTATAAAGCCAAGATAAACATAAGAATTCTTATTTAATGCAAGCGCAGCTCCCTCAAATCGCCATGAAGTTGACAAAGACCTGTCTCAAAGCCGTATAGCAGAAATAAGTCGTCCATAATCTGAAGCCCCATCGTGGCAGGCGCGTCGGTACGAATAGAAGCTCTCAGAATCTGTATAGGTGCAATGACCTGTCCAAGTGGCCTGACCAACGCCTGCACGCCTCAGCCGCCATAGCCCATAGGATGGGAGGTCGAACTGAAAACGATCCGCATCACCTTGGAAAAAAAACTGTGCGGTGTCGGGGTCATCGGCCAGGAAACGATCTCGAAACTCCGGGCCCACCTCATAGGCGTTCGCACTAATCGTCGGTCCAATCACAGCATGGATACGACTTATATGCGCCCCGAGCCGTTGCATGGCCGCAAGCGTTGCTTCAAGTATACCATCCAACGCGCCGCGCCATCCCGCATGGGCCGCACCAATCACCTTGGCTTGAGGATCATAGAACAGAACAGGTTGGCAATCAGCGGTCAGAATTGTGAGGGCAAGCCCAGGTGTTTGTGTGACCAAAGCGTCTGCTTCTGGTCGGGGCTCTTTTACAGGTGTATCCACGATTAAGACATCCGCAGAATGGGTTTGGTGGACACTTTCCAAACGCTCAACCCCTATTGTAGCACTGACGCGAAGCCGATTGGTAAGGACATGCTGGACCTCATCCCCTGATCCAAGACCGCAATTCAGCCCTGCATAGGGTCCAGTTGAAACACCCCCCTTGCGGGTGAAAAACCCGTGCGTGGCAGGTTGCAAAAGATCGCTTGTCAGGATGTCCAATGTCATAGTGTATTCTCAAACCCAGGTGGCAGCGGCGCATCTTTCGGCACAAAAGCCAGGACTTTGAACAAAGAGCCCATTTCCTTTGGATGCGTCAAGCGCCGATGCGCAGCAATATGGTTTTCCAAAGCGTCCCCCTGCATTGTCTTGGCCAGCTGTTGCGCGCGCGCTGTAATCCCCAATCGTTCTAGGAAGATACCCTGGGGCGTCATGCCGGATCTTTTGAGGTTTGGGGCATGGTTTGACAAAGCTTCAAAATCCACATGTGCCGTCAAATCAGCTTCTCCTGGATTGGCGAAAATGGATTCAGATTTATGATCCCTAACAGCCTGCACTGTATCCCCTAAGGACCGCCAACCGCCGTAATCTATAATGACCACCGCCCCTCCGTTGCGTGTCAAACGATCCTCAATCTCAGACATGATTGATGCGAACGCAGGGCAAAGTTCAACAATTTGCCCAGGTTGAACGTCACTGCGTGTCGAAAGAGCCTTAGGAGGTACACATGGGACACGTATTTGACAAAGCTTATTATTATGCTTCGCTGCCACCATGATCTCATCCCAGCCCGTTTCACGGCGCTGGTATTGACGGATCGGCAAAGCGTCAAAGAATTCGTTCGCGATCAGAAACAGAGGCCGATCGCGCGGCAAGTCTGTCACAGAAGCGTGCCAGGTCGGCTCATAGTGTCGCAGCCGTTCCATCTGTTCTTGCCGCAGCACGGCAGAGGCCTCAATCAGATGAAGCCGAGGGGCAAACTCTGGCATGATCGTCAAAGCGCGCAAAGCATCCGACATCAATGTGCCGCGGCCAGGACCAAGCTCCGTAAGGAGAGGTTTTGCAGGTTTGCCTTGATCAACCCAGGCTTGCCCTAGGCAAAGGCCAATCAACTCCCCAAACATTTGAGACATTTCTGGCGCTGTGGTGAAATCACCCGCCTCTCCCAAAGGGTCTTTCGTGCTGTAATAGCCGTATGTCGGATGCAAAAGACACTCTGCCATGTACGTTGAAACGGGGATTGGTCCGCCTGTTTCTATCAGCGACAAAAGATGTGGCGCCAGAGCGGTCATCGCCGAAGCGCATAAACAATAATAACAAAGCCGACCAAAAGCATCGGTACAGAGAGAAGTTGCCCCATCGTTAGCCCAAAATCACCCAACTGTATCACATGACCGACCGGGTTGGTGGGGGTGATATATTGCGGATCGGCTTGGCGAAACGCCTCAACAAAAATTCGGCTGGCACCATAACCTGCGATGAATGTGCCCGTGATCAGCCAAGGGCGGTGAAAAGCCCCTCGGCGCACCGCCAGCCAAATCAAAACGATAAACAGAACACCCCCTTCCAAAGCAGCCTCGTAAAGTTGCGAAGGATGTCTGACGCAAGGCCCTGCTGCGGTGGCACAGGCTTGTGCTAACTCGCCTGGGAAAATCACCCCCCAAGGCACATCGGTGGGCCTACCCCAAAGCTCAGCATTGATAAAATTGGCAATACGTCCCAAAAACAATCCCGGCGGCACCGTAATGGCAACAAGATCGGCGGTTGAGGCTAACGGGAGTTTATGGCGCCAGGCATAGATCCAAGCCGCAATCACTACACCCAAGAAACCGCCATGAAAAGCCATTCCCCCCCGCCAAACCTTGAGTATTTCCAAAGGGTTGGAGAGGTAATAGGTAGGTTCATAGATCAGCACAAATCCAAGGCGTCCTCCCAAAATCACCCCTAAAACCATCCAAGTCATGATGTCTTCAACTTGCGCAGGTGTCATTGGGACGCGCGCGTCTGGCCAAAGCGTTGCCTGCTTAGCAAAATGTACTGCCAACGCCCAAGCAATGGTCAGCCCGGCAATATACGCCAACCCATACCATCTAAGCGCAAGAGTGAAGCCGCCGACTTCAAACGAGAACAAATCGGGAGAGATTGAGGGAAATGGTATTGCAAACATCATAAATGTTGGATTGGTCGATGAAACCAAGATGTCAACCTTGAGCCTTCGACTTTGAGAGGCCATATTGTAAATAACAACAAAAGGAACCAGAATGATGCAGACACGCAACAAAGTTTTCGACGACTTAAGTCAACTCATGACGAATGCCATGGGGGTTGCACAAGGCGCACGCGAAGAGGCCGAAACAGCGCTTAAATCCCTCACAGACCGTTGGCTGGCAGATCGTGATTTTGTCACGCGGGAAGAATTCGATGCCGTCCGCGCTATGGCGCAGAAAGCGCGCGAAGAAAATGCGGCACTTATCGCGAGAATAGAAGCATTAGAGGCGAAAACGTCAAAATAAAACGCTCTCATTTTCTATAGTTCAGGTGAACGTAATGATGACTCAATGGTATAACCAAAACGTTTTTAACGGCATATAGAAACATCTTAAGATGTGCTAAAACCTAAGACGATAGTAAGTGCTTTAAGATCCCCAACTATTTTATGTGCTGCCTCTATTGCCTCAGGCTCTGCTTCGTTCAAATGTTTACGGGCATCGTCTAATAGTGCCGTCATATCAGATTGAGTTATACTTTCTCTATCATAGACACGTTCTGCCAAAACTGTCACCCCACCGCCATCACCGATCTCAACAAAACCACCTGTAACAAGGTACTCTGATACACCCTCTGGCCCAGTGGCACGTAAAAATCCAGGGCGTAGAGTTGACAAAATAGGCTCATGGTTTGGCATCGCTGTCATGTCACCTTCTACAGCTGGCAGTTGAACCTCAGTCACATCGAATGAGGCAAGCCGACGCTCGGGGCTAACAAGATCGAAGTGCATACTGTCCGCCATAATCAAGCAGCCTCAGCAGCAAGGCGTTCGGCTTTTGCAATGACATCATCTATGTCGCCAACCATGTAGAAGGCTGTTTCAGGGAGATGATCGTATTCGCCAGCAACAACGGCTTTGAAAGAGGCGATGGTTTTTTCAAGCGGCACCTGAACACCATCAGACCCAGTAAACACTTTCGCCACATCGAAAGGTTGGCTTAGGAAACGTTGAATTTTACGAGCGCGCGCCACAGTCAGTTTATCTTCCTCAGACAATTCATCCATGCCAAGGATTGCGATGATGTCTTGCAAGGATTTATAGCGTTGCAGTATTCCCTGCACATCGCGGGCAACTTGGTAATGTTCTTCGCCCAAAATTTGTGGGTCCATCAAACGAGACGTCGAGTCTAATGGATCCACCGCAGGGTAAATCCCAAGCTCAGAAATTGCGCGGTTAAGAACAGTTGTGGCATCAAGGTGGGCAAAGGTCGTTGCCGGGGCTGGGTCGGTCAGGTCATCGGCAGGCACATAAACCGCTTGAATCGATGTAATAGATCCACTTTTTGTTGACGTAATACGTTCTTGCATCGCGCCCATGTCTGTCGCGAGCGTTGGCTGATAGCCCACAGCAGATGGGATACGGCCCAGCAAAGCGGACATTTCAGACCCAGCCTGGGTGAATCGGAAAATATTATCCACAAAGAACAAAACATCTGTCCCTGTAGCATCCCGGAATTGCTCCGCAAGTGTCAGGCCCGTCAAAGCAATCCGCGCACGCGCGCCGGGCGGCTCATTCATCTGTCCGTAGACAAGGGCAATCTTGCTGTCTGGAAGATTGTCAGGCGTGAGAACACCGGATTCGATCATCTCGTGATACAAATCGTTTCCTTCACGTGTCCGTTCCCCCACACCGGCGAACACGGACAACCCTGAATGCACCTTAGCGATGTTGTTGATCAACTCTTGGATCAGAACTGTTTTCCCAACACCCGCACCGCCGAACAGACCGATTTTACCACCCTTCGCATAAGGGGCTAGAAGATCAATCACCTTAATTCCCGTGACAAGGATTTCTGCTTCTGTGGCCTGGTCGGCAAAATCAGGGGCGGGTTGGTGTATGGCCCGATGCTCATCCGCTTTGACAGGGCCTTGTTCGTCAATGGGATCCCCGGTAACATTTAGGATACGTCCCAAGGTTGCAGGACCCACAGGAACTTTGATCGCTTCCCCCGTATCCGTGACAGCTTGACCGCGCACCAGACCTTCTGTGGCGTCCATGGCAATTGCACGTACAGTGTTCTCACCAAGGTGTTGGGCCACCTCCAGAACAAGACGTTTGCCATTGTTTTCCGTTTCCAGCGCATTCAAAATTTCGGGTAGAGCGTCATCGAATTGAACGTCGACAACAGCGCCGATTATTTGAGTTATTTTGCCGCTAACGTTTGCCATTTTTGATCTCTCTCCAGAGGTTAGAGCGCTTCTGCGCCCGAAATAATTTCGATAAGTTCATTGGTGATCACAGCTTGCCGTGATCTGTTGTATTCGATGGTGAGCCGGTCGATCATATCGCCTGCGTTGCGCGTGGCATTGTCCATTGCGCTCATCCGTGCGCCTTGCTCAGACGCGCCGTTCTCAAGCAGAGCTGAGAAGATGGCCGTTGCCACCCCTCGGGGCAAAAGATCCGCAAGGATTTTCTCTTCCGAGGGCTCATATTCATACAGGGTTGCTTTTGTTCCAGTTTCCGTCTGTTCGAAAGATGCAGGAATGATTTGGTGCATCATAGGTTCTTGGGAAATCACGGACTTGAACTTTGCATAAAAGATCGTGGCAACATCGAATTCGGCGGCGTTAAACCGCGCCAGAATACCCTGAGCAATTTCATATGCATGATTATAAGCGATTTTTTTAACGTCGCTCAAATCAATATGATCGATAAAGTGACTAGAAAGATCGCGTTTGAGCGCTTCCCGCCCTTTTTTCCCAACTGTGATGATCCGAACTGTTTTCCCCTGCGCGATCAGCGTTTGCGCATGACTGCGGGCAAGTTTTGCAATGTTGGAATTGAACGCCCCGCAAAGACCACGTTCTGCCGTCATAACCACAAGAAGTTGAACCTTGTCGGAGCCCGTTCCGGACAGAAGTTTTGGCGCCGTCTCTGAACCGATCACAGAGGCGGCCAGACCTGCCATGACACTGTTGAACTGTTCTGCATAGGGGCGTGCGGCTTCTGCAGCCTCCTGCGCGCGGCGGAGTTTTGCCGCGGCAACCATCTGCATCGCTTTTGTGATCTTCCGCGTTGATTTCACGCTTCCGATCCTGTTTTTGAGGTCCTTCAAACTGGGCATCAGATGACCTTACGCAAATGTCGCAGCATATTGATCGATGGCAGCTTTCAGCTTGTCCTCGGCGTCCCCTTTGATCTTAGGATCTTCATCGGTGATAAAGTCGAGAAGGTCTTTATTTTTGCTACGGATATGGCTGAGCAACCCCTGCTCCCATCGGCCCACATCTTTGATATCAACTTTGTCGAGATACCCCTTGGTGCCGGCATAGATCACACAAACGATCTCTGCGTTTGTCAAAGGCGAATACTGCGGTTGTTTCATCAGCTCGGTCAGACGCGCGCCTCTGTTCAAAAGCTGCTGTGTGGCAGCATCCAGGTCAGAGCCGAATTGTGCGAACGCGGCCATTTCCCGGTATTGCGCCAGCGAGAGTTTCACAGGACCTGCAACAGATTTCATAGCATTGGTTTGGGCCGATGATCCCACACGGCTGACGCTCAATCCTGTGTTCACAGCCGGGCGGATGCCTTGGTAGAAAAGCTCTGTCTCGAGAAAGATTTGTCCATCGGTGATGGAGATCACGTTGGTTGGAATAAACGCAGACACATCCCCGCCTTGCGTTTCAATGATCGGAAGGGCGGTCAAAGAGCCTGCCCCATTGTCTTCATTGAGCTTCGCAGAACGCTCCAAAAGACGAGAGTGCAGATAGAACACATCGCCTGGATACGCTTCGCGGCCTGGGGGGCGACGCAGAAGAAGGGACATCTGGCGATAAGCAACCGCTTGTTTCGACAGATCATCATAAATGATCAATGCGTGGCGGCCGTTGTCGCGGAAATACTCCGCCATCGCCGTGGCCGCATAGGGGGCCAGAAACTGCATCGGCGCGGGATCAGAGGCCGTCGCGGCCACAATAATCGAATACTCAATCGCGCCGCTTTCTTCGAGCTTTTTCACCAGTTGCGCCACGGTTGACCGCTTTTGGCCAACGGCGACATAAACACAATAAAGCTTTTTGCTTTCGTCATCGCCCGCCGCGTCGTTGTAGGCTTTTTGATTTAGGATCGTATCAAGGGCAACCGCGGTCTTCCCCGTTTGCCTGTCTCCGATAATCAACTCGCGCTGTCCACGGCCAATCGGGATCATCGCATCGACCGACTTTAGGCCTGTGGCCATCGGCTCATGCACGGATTTACGCGGAATAATACCTGGCGCTTTGACATCGGCCACGCGCCGCTCTGAGGCTTTGATCGCCCCTTTGCCGTCGAGTGGATTGCCCAAAGCATCCACCACCCGACCAAGCAGAGCGTCACCGGCAGGCACATCCACAATTGCGTTTGTGCGTTTAACAGTGTCGCCCTCCTTAATGTCACGGTCAGAGCCGAAAATCACGACACCGACATTGTCAGCTTCAAGGTTGAGTGCCATGCCGCGAATTCCGCCAGGGAATTCCACCATTTCACCCGCTTGCACGTTATCGAGCCCGTAAACCCGGGCAATTCCGTCACCGACTGAAAGTACACGCCCGACTTCGGCAACTTCAGCCTCTTGGCCAAAATTCTTGATCTGCTCTTTTAAGATTGCAGATATTTCAGCAGCTTGGATCCCCATTATCCGACCTCTTTCATGGTGTTCTGGATTGCGTTCAGGCGCGCACGAACCGTTGTGTCGATCATGCGTGAGCCAACTTTGATGATTAAGCCGCCAATCAGTGTATTATCTACGGCTGTATTGATATTTACGGTATGTTCCAGGGCGTCTTTGAGCGTCTTGGACAATTTTTCCGTTTGCGTTTTTGTCAGGGCTTTTGCACTGACGATATCGACCGTTATCTCCCCTTTTGCATCAGCAAGACGCGTTTTAAGCACATCTATAAGCTGTGGGACAACAAATAACCGACGTTTCAAGGCCATCAACTGGAGTGTTTGCGTCAAGACGTCACCAAGACCTATTTTTTCCGATAGCGCTTGCAAAGCAGCCGCTTGTTCGCTTCGGCTGTAGAAAGCGGGGGACACAAGAACCGCGTGCAACTCTTCGCTTTCAGAAAGTATGTCTTCCAATGCGATTATATCTGTCTCAAGCTGTTTTAGATTTTTATCGTCCGAATATAAATCGAATACAGCTGTCGCATAGCGCTCAGCGATTGATTTTGAAATTGAGGCTGATTCTGACACATCCACCCTTTCAATTGTGTTTTGCATAAACAAACACTGTATCAATTTTATATCGTCGAATTGCTTGGGAAAGCAAATCTGAATATATTTTTGGTCCCTTTATCAGACGGTCTTTGACCCTGCAACCTTATGATTGGTGTATATTTTACCGGCGGGTTTCGGCTCTGGCAGCGACGGCTCCAGAACACTTAAGGGGCGCCTGACACGCTCCGCCAAGCCGGGGCGCATTGGGGCGTATGTTTGTTTGACAACCTCCAGCAAAATAACACCGCCGACTGCAATATAAGGGAGACTTGCGCCCGTATGCTCCAACCAATTTGAGATTTTCAACCAGGATCGTTTTGTTGTAGGGGGCGTGTAAAGAGCTGTGACATGACGCTCCACGGTAAAACCAGCTTGTTTGGCCTGTGTTTCAAGCTGGCTCAGCGTATAGGGGCGCCCGAAACCGAATGGTGTCGCGTCGCGTCTGGCCCAAAGGCCGGATCGATTGGGCACAATAAAAAGCGCCCGCCCTTGGGAGACAAGCACACGAGAACACTCCTGCAGCACGGCTGTTGCGTGTTCAGACGTTTCAAGGCCATGCATTAAGATCACTCTATCCACTTGTCCAGCTTGCAATGGCCAAAGTGTCTCATTACAAAGAATACTCACATTTGGCTGTCCGCTTGGCCATGGCATCGCCCCTTGTTGACCCGGCATAAGGGCGATCACACGATGCGCTGTCTTCATATAAGACCGCAGCAGCGGTATTGCAAAACCAAATCCAGCCATTGTAAGCCCACTCATATCTTTGGCAGGCCAAAGATACTCTACTTTGTCGCGCACCGCTTTTTTTGCAACTCTTCCAAGATTTGACCTATAATAGAAATTACGCAAATCAACCACGTCGAGGTGCATTGGGACCCTTCCCTAAGTTTATTGTTACCTTACCGACTATCTATAGAACATGAGGAGATTTTCATGGTGCTTGATGTTCGAACTGTCCCTTGCCTTCAAGATAACTATGCTTTTGTTTTGATCAACTCAGAAACAAAAGAGGCGGCTGTCGTCGATGTTCCAGAGGCCGCCCCTATAAATGAAGTTCTTGAACAAGAGGCCCTTCGCTTGAAGTCTGTGCTGATTACCCATCACCATGATGATCATATTGCCGGATTAAACGATTTGAAAGATATAGAACAGGCTGAAGTCATTGGTGCGGCAGCTGATATCAAGCGACTGCCGCCTCTTTCTAAAGCGGTCGCTGAAGACGACACTTTTCAGGTCTTGGGGGAAACGATCACCGTATGGGATGTGTCTGGTCATACAATCGGACACGTTGCCTACATATTGTCCGGTTATGCCTTTACGGGTGACAGTCTTATGGCGCTAGGCTGCGGGCGTGTATTTGAAGGCACATATTCACAGATGTGGCAAAGTTTGAGCAAGTTCAATACGCTCCCGGATGAGACTTTGATCTGTAGTGGGCATGAATATACGGCTGCAAATGCGCGTTTTGCCCTGACCATAGAGCCCGAAAACCATGCTTTAAAAGCACGTATGGACAAAATCCATATGTTGAGAGACCAAAATATCCCAACTGTGCCGTCTTTGCTGAGGGAAGAACGCGCAACCAATCCATTTTTGCGCACCCATCTTGCAACTGTCAAATCCCAACTTGGCCTCAGTCAAGCATCTGATGAGGAAACGTTTGTGGAAATGAGGCGGCGTAAGGATAGATTTTAGTACAAACAACTGCTCTTGTTTAGGCCAACTGTACGCTTACTTAGTCTATTAGTTAAGCAAAATCTTATCGCCCCACATTTTTTTGGTCATGAACAACTGATACCGTCAGAAAAGACTTGAAGACAACGCCAGAGCAACCAAAACTTAAAATATAGCAGGCAGGCTCTCAAATATCTGGGCCGACATCATCAAACGAAGGAAAGGAGCACTCTGTGCCCTCATTTTCGAATACTCTAGAGCAAGCAATCCACACAGCGCTGGCACAAGCAAATGCACGCAAACATGAGCTTGCCACCTTAGAACATTTGCTTCTGGCACTCATTGATGAGCCCGATGCGCAAAAGGTGATGCAGGCGTGTAGTGTGGATTTGAATGTGTTACGTCAAACACTTATCACATTTATCCAAGATGATCTTTCAACACTGGTCACAGATGTTGACGGGTCTGAAGCTGTTCCAACGGCAGCCTTTCAACGCGTTATTCAAAGGGCTGCCATTCATGTGCAAAGCTCTGGTCGGACAGAAGTGACAGGCGCGAATGTCCTTGTGGCTATCTTTGCAGAACGCGAATCAAACGCCGTTTATTTCTTACAAGATCAGGATATGACCCGTTATGATGCGGTAAACTATATCGCGCATGGCGTTGCAAAAGATCCAGATTTTGGTGAAACACGCCCGGTCCAAGGGGCAGACGGATTTGAAAATGAGGCAAACGATACAAACGAGCAGGGCCCAAACCCATCGGAAAACAAAGAAACGGCCCTGTCGAAATACTGTGTTGATCTCAACAAAAAGTCCCGCAAAGGCGATGTAGATCCTCTGATCGGTCGTGACCATGAGGTTGAAAGATGCATTCAAGTATTATGCCGTCGTCGAAAGAATAATCCTCTTCTTGTGGGTGATCCTGGTGTCGGCAAAACAGCCATTGCAGAAGGGCTCGCACATCGAATTGTTGAGGGGAAAATCCCGGAAGTCTTGATCCATTCGACCATATACTCCCTGGATATGGGGGCACTTTTGGCGGGCACACGCTACAGAGGAGATTTTGAAGAGCGTTTGAAAGCGGTTGTGTCAGAACTTGAAGATCATCCCGATGCCGTGTTGTTTATCGACGAGATCCATACGGTCATCGGTGCCGGTGCTACATCAGGCGGGGCGATGGACGCCTCTAATCTTCTCAAACCCGCTCTGCAGGGGGGCAAATTAAGATGTATGGGCTCCACAACCTATAAGGAATTTCGCCAGCATTTTGAAAAGGACCGTGCTTTGTCACGCCGGTTCCAGAAAATCGACGTGAATGAGCCGTCCGTGGAGGATTCCATCAAAATTCTCAAAGGTCTAAAGCCGTATTTTGAAGATCACCATTCGATAAAATACACCTCTGATGCGATAAAATCTGCGGTGGAGCTTTCAGCCAGATATATCAACGATCGTAAGCTGCCCGACAAAGCCATCGACGTTATTGATGAGGCAGGTGCCGCTCAGGCCCTTATTGTTGAGAGCAAGCGACGCAAAACCATCAGTACTAAAGAAATCGAGACTGTTGTGGCGAAAATCGCTCGCATTCCACCCAAGAATGTATCCAAAGACGATGCAGAAGTTTTACGCGATCTCGAGGCAAACCTAAAACGCGTTGTGTTTGGTCAGGACCCAGCGATTGAGACGTTATCGTCCGCAATCAAATTGGCCCGTGCTGGGTTGCGAGAACCGGAAAAACCGATTGGAAATTATTTGTTTGCGGGACCCACTGGCGTTGGTAAGACAGAGGTTGCCAAGCAACTTGCCGATACATTGGGCGTTGAGATGATACGCTTCGATATGTCTGAGTACATGGAAAAACACGCCATCAGCCGATTAATCGGTGCGCCCCCTGGCTATGTTGGTTTTGACCAAGGCGGAATGCTCACAGACTCAGTCGACCAAAACCCCCATTGTGTCCTGCTTTTGGATGAGATCGAAAAGGCGCATCCAGATGTTTATAATATCCTTTTGCAAGTCATGGATCACGGCAAATTGACCGACCACAATGGCCGCACGACTGATTTTCGTAATGTCATCTTGATCATGACCTCAAATGCCGGTGCAGCCGAGCAAGCCAAAGAAGCCATCGGATTTGGCCGAGATCGTCGCGAGGGCGAAGATATGGCAGCGATTGAGCGGACATTCACGCCAGAATTCCGCAACCGCCTTGATGCCGTGGTCTCTTTCGCACCGCTTGGCAAAGAGGTTATCTTGCAGGTCGTAGAAAAATTCGTTCTCCAATTGGAAGCGCAACTGATGGATCGCGGCGTGTCCATCGAACTCACCCGCCCGGCTGCTGAATGGATCGCCGATAAAGGCTACGATGATAAAATGGGCGCCCGGCCCCTTGGTCGTGTTATCCAAGAACACATCAAGAAACCTTTGGCAGAGGAGCTGTTGTTTGGCAAACTTACCAAAGGCGGGCTTGTCCAAGTGGGTGTGAAAGACGAGACGCTTGATTTACGCATACAATCTCCGGATGCACCTAAACTGGGGCGCAAAAAACCACCTCTGCTGACAGCTGAATGAATGTCTATGTGATACAGAAGATTACAATGATCCCCGTGTTTGTCCTGGGGGCCATTAGTTTTACGATAGAACCACTGTCTGCAGAAGAGCACTTGTGCGATGTTGCCTCGACGGGTATCGAGTTGGCCTGGCCGGTAGAGTGTATCAACGGAGATCAATGTGTGATCCAGCAATATGTCGATCAGGAGCCCGGTCCCGATTATGCCGATTTTATGGGCAATAAGCTCAGTTATGATGGACATGCCGGCACAGATATTCGTGCACTAGATCTTGAAGGCATGATAAATGGTATATCGGTTCTGGCTGCCGCGAATGGTACTGTGCGCGCTGTACGGGATGGGATCGAAGACGCTTATCTAACACCTGAACGTCGGGCCGCCCTTAGCGGCAAAGGCTGTGGTAATGGCGTTGTGATTGAGCATGACAACGGATGGCGCACACAGTACTGCCATCTCAAAAAGGGCTCTGTTTCTGTCCAACCCGGTGACCCCGTTGAAACCGGAATGCGGCTTGGTGATATAGGACTGTCAGGATTTACGGAATTTCCACACCTAGAGTTCATTGTCCGGCACGATGATACTGTTGTTGACCCATTTGTGCCTTGGCAAGGCGCTGCATGTATGGAAGCCGCGCGCACTCTTTGGGTGGAAACGCCTGATTACATTCCAGGCGGTCTTTTGACAGTAGGGTTTTCAGACGCTGTACCAGACTATGCAGATGTTAAAGCGGGCTCAGCACACTCAGAGACCTTGTCAACGCCCGCCGGGGCGTTGGTGCTTTGGGCCTATCTCTTTGGGACACGTGCGGGCGATACATTGGACATGCGCATCTTTGGACCTAATGATGAGCCAGTATTCCAAAGGCGTATCGACATTGACCGCTCCCAAGCCCAGGCTTTCCGCGCGGCAGGAAGACGTCTTCGCGGGCGCGTTATGCCTGTAGGTATTTATCGCGGCGAAATTGACCTTTGGCGCAACGGTGAAAAAATCGACGGGTTGCAAACAACCACACGCCTTATCTCTGAGTAAACTTCAATTCAATCCTACGGTTCTGCGCCCGTGCTTCCGGCGTGTCTGCAAAATTGATGGGTTGATATTCACCAAATCCATTCGCAGACAAGCGGTCAGGTGGCAAGCCAAGCTCTTCAATCAGATAAATCACAACGGACAAGGCCCGCGCTTGGCTCAACTCCCAGTTGTTTTTGTAGCGGTTCGTACTTGAGACAGGGACATTATCTGTATGACCGTTGACCTGTAACACCCAATTGATTTCCGGAGGGATACGTGCCGATGCCTCTTGTAGTATTCCCGCCACTTTTGCGATTTCATCACGTCCATCTGCTGACAACTCCGCCCCGCCTAAAGGAAAGAGAACTTCTGAGCGAAAGACAAATCTGTCACCCACAATTTCAACGCCGTCTTGATTTTCAAAAATATCACGCAATTGCCCAAAGAATTCTGACTGTGCGCGGCTGAGGGCTTCGTTTTCTTTCTCAAGCTCAGCCAGCAAATCAGCCTCTGCTTCCAGTCTTAAGAGCCGCTCGCTGTCTAACTCTCTTTGCAAGGCAAGTATGTCTTCAGCTGCTTCCGCACGCTGACGTTGCTCTTCGGCGACACGTGCAAGGGCCGTGTTAAGCCGTGAGCTGAGGTTTTCAATCTGGACCTGTTTTTCTTCATCCTGAGATTGATAAACGTCTAAGGTCACAGATAAAGCGCGAAGTTGTGCACGCAGTTCGCGCAGTTGTTCATTAAGAAGTGCCGCGTCGCGTCGCGCAGCTAATACATCGTCCTCCGCTTCAGAAAGAGCGGTTTCAGCTTGCGCAAGTAACACAGCCCGCTGTTCTGCTACCGTTAAAGCTTTATCGGTTTCCCGTTCAGCCGCCAATCGGGCAGCAAGCGCGGCGGCAAGATCTTCCTGTGTGGTCTCCAATGCATCTAGCTGAGCGAGTTCTGCCGCGATAGCCGCTTCAAGCGCTTCCCGAAGATTTGTCCTTTCCTGCTGTTCTTGTCTTTGTTGAACGCGTAAAGTAGCTATCTCAGCCTCGAGATTTTGATTTATGCTTGTCAGCCTGTTTCTATCGCTGAGAACATCGTCCAAGCGCCTCTGCAGTTCAGCCTGAACAGAAGCATCTGGTGCACTGCCATCGTCCCGCGCTGGTGCTTGCTGAGCCACGGCCAATTGCATCTCCAAGCTTTGCACCTTTAAAGACAAGTTTTGCGCGTTTCTTTCGGTAGCGGCTAACGCAGCCTGTGCGGTTGTCAGACGTTGGTCGAGTTCATTTACAGTATCCAGAGCGGACGCCATTTCAGCGCGTGATATTTCCAAACGCGCGCGCGTTTCGTTGAGACGCATTTGTGTATCTCTTGCCGCTGAAGCCTGCTCGTTGGACTGGTTTCGCGCCGCACGCAGTTCCGCCAAAAGCTCTGCCAGCCGTAAATCTGCATTCTGCTTCACTGCAGCAGCTGCAAGTTCTGTGCTTTCAAGCTCTAATAATGCTTGCGCCAATTGCGCCGTAAGGTCCTCTTGCTGTGTTTCGGCGGCGGCCAACAAGATAAGCGTTTCTTCGGCTTTTTGACGCTGTTCTTCAAGCGCAAGTGTCATTGCGGTAAGTTCTGCCTCTGCGTTTTCTAAGCGATTGCGTAACTGTTCGGCAGCGGCCGCTTCCGCAAGCCGCGCCTGTTCTTGTGCGCTCAACCCTTCCCTGACAGTGGCGAGTTCGTTTCGTAAAGCCTCGGCGGCGGCGACCTCTGCAAGCCGCGCTTTTTCTTCCTCCGAAAGCTCTGCCTGCATAGCCTCAAGTTGGGTTGAAAGTGTCCCAACTTGATTTGTGCTTTCTGTGAGGGCGGCAAGTGTCTGGGCCAAGGATATTTCTGTTTCGGCAATATCGCTTTGCAGATCGGCAATAAGCGCCTCCATAGCCTCACGCTCGGCGGCTGCAAGGCGCGCGGCTTCCACTTGTGCGTCAATCTCGTCGCGCGCGCGCGCAAGTGCCAATTGCAAGGCTTCTTGTGCGCCGATCAACTGGGTGACTTCAGTGTTAGAGGCTGTCAAGCGGTTTTGTGTCTCTTCGAGTGTCTGTGTTGTCTCAGTCAAACTTTGTTGTGTACTTGCCAGCTGTGTCTGCAAATTGCTGCGCTCGGCAAGCAATCCTGCGACCTGTTCTTCAAAGCTGGCAACGCGCGCCTGGAGATCGCTTGATTGTGTACGTAACGTCGCAATCAGAGCTTGCTGACGGTTGCGTTCCTGTGTGAGATCAATGATTTGAGTCTCAAGGTTAAACCCGCGTTGTTGTTCCAATCCGAGTTCTTGCGCAAGAGATGTTATTTCATCGCTCAGACGATCAAGTTCCGTATCTTGATCCGAGATTGTTTCTGATAGGATGAATTGAACGATCATAAAAATGGAAAGCACAAACATCAAGACAAGCAACAAGGCAGTCATTGCATCCACAAAGCCTGGCCACACATTCGCGGTAAAGCGCGTCGTGCTGCGGCGAGACAGTGCCATAACTTACTCCTCTAGCTCAGCACTGGCCTTCATTTGGCTTGCGCGCGCCAGACGTGTCAGTTGATTCAAGCTACGGGTCAGATCGCTCATTTCTCCACGTATTTCATCTATTGCATGCAGGCGCCCAGATGCCATTTCTTCAAAAATTTTGAGAAGCTGGACATCAATGGACCGTATCCTCATACGGCTTTCTGCATCAAGACCGCCTTCCTTCCCACCGGTGGTTTGAAGAACGGAGACAATGTTTTCTTGACCATGTGCAACGCGTTCCATTGCTTTGGTCAAAGAGCCCCATGTACTGATTTGAGTGCTAATTCTGCCGACAGCGTCTGTAAGTTCTGCCAAGTTTTCATCAGATTTTGTACGTGCAGCTTCTGATTTTACCACCACTTCCTGAAGCTGTTCAATCTGATAATTCATGTGATCAATCACGGTTGCGATGGAATACTTGTCCAGTGTATCTTCGCCTTCACCTGAAATGATCCCAATGCGGGTTATTGAACTAAGCCATTCTTCAAGTTCCCGATAAAAGCGATTTTGTCCGTGGCCCGCAAAAAGTTCAAGCAAGCCTACAATAAGCGAACCAGCCAATCCTAAAAGGGATGAAGCAAAAGCTGTTCCCATGCCTGAAAGCTGATCTTCTAACCCACCAATCAAACGCCCAAATACAGCCATACCTTGCTCATCCGCGTCAGGTTCTAGCGAACGAATTGTGTCAACGACCGCCGGAACCGTTGTGGCGAGCCCATAAAATGTTCCTAAGAGACCAAGAAAAATCAATAAATTGATGATGTACCGGGTTATATCGCGCGCCTCTTCCATACGCTGTGCAACAGAGTCGAGTATCGAACGAGCGGAACTTGTGTTCATCTGAAAGTAAGTTCCGCGCCTACGCTTCACTCCTGACAATGTGGCAAGAAGGCTTGGAACCTTCGTTAAGTCAAAGCCAATACGATCTTGCGCAAAAGCTTCAATCCAGACCACAGATGAAAACAATTGAATAACTTGCCAGAAACAAGCGATAACACCAAGAATAAATACAACGACGATCAAACCGTTTAGGTATGGGTTCGCTTCAAAAACAGTTTCAAGAGTTGGATAAGCAACGTAAAGCCCCGCTCCAACCGACAGCAGTACAAGGATCATTGAGATGATCTGGCGGGTGGGTTGGGAAAATTTAGCGTCCTGTTTGAGATCTAATGCAACCATACTGCTCAGCCTTGTAAGACTAGAAATAATTTTACCGTCTTTTAATGAACATTAAACACAACGTTTGATGAAGCCAACATTCATGTCGCACAGAAGTCATTTGTAGAGTGTCATATTCAAAACATACACGACAATTCGGAGAATTTATGATTTAAGGCGTATAGAGATTTTATGTCAGTCATATAACATTTTAAAATCTTACCGCCGCCACCAGCCTAGACGTTTCGCTTTTGGTTCTTCGTTCGACACTTTCGTACGTGTATCATTAGATGAGATATCCTGTTGGTGAGTTTGAGGGGGAGATTCTATCTGTGATAATGCAATATCTGATATATCTTCTGTGGCTGGCGCTTTTGCGCGTTGGCGCGGCTTTGATTTGGACTGTGTGACGGTCAACCCCTGAGAAACATTTTCCATATTTTTGGATTGAACATCAGGCGCGTCACTGTCAGACGCAGCGTTTAATTGGGCAGATTTAGAAACTTCTGTTTCTGTTTTATCATCAATATGCTGAGGTTTTTTATTACGCCGGCGTTTGGGTCTAGTAGAACTGCTCTTTTCCGCTGGATTTTTGTCTGCCGCAATTTGAATTTCTTCATCGGTTGAATTGGCCGTATCTTTTTTATCGGTATTATTTGTATCAGAATTTTCAACCAGCTCAGTCGTTGCTTTTCCGCGACGACGCGATCGCCTACGACGTCGTGGTTTGGTTTTCTCTTCTTCGGTTCCTTCTGCAACTTCTTCTTCAAGATCTGTGTTTTGTTCTCGAGTGTCGTCAATAAATGAACTGTCAACAGAAACGATTGATGGGCTTTGTTTAGAAGATATACGGCTGGTATTCTTTATTTTTTCCATCTCGTAATCTGGCACAACCAAATGAGGGTCAGCAACAATGCTCACAGCTATTTTATAGCGTTCTTCGATCTGCGTTAAATGCGCTCGTTTTTGGTTGATAATAAAATTAGCAACTTGGACTGGCACTTTTAAAACGATTTCATCGGTTTGTCCACGTGTGCCCTCTTCTTCTAATGTACGCAAGATTTGCAGAGCAATACTGTCACCAGAGCGCACCAAACCCGTTCCATGGCAGGCAGGACAGGACTGGGTGGTTGCTTCAATCATACCCGGGCGCAAGCGTTGACGTGACATTTCCATGAGCCCAAAGCCTGAAATACGACCGACTTGAATCCGCGCACGATCTGTTTGAAGAGCTTCTTTAATACGTTTCTCGACAGCCGTATTATTGCGTCTCTCATCCATATCTATAAAATCAATAATGATTAACCCAGCAAGATCCCTAAGACGTAGTTGACGCGCAACTTCTACAGCCGCTTCGAGATTTGTCTTTAGAGCAGTTTCTTCAATCGAGCCTTGTTTCGTGGCCTTTCCAGAATTTACATCAATGGCAACAAGCGCTTCTGTCACATCAATGACAATATACCCACCTGATCTCAGTTGGACTCTCGGATTAAACATATCGGAAAGATAACTTTCAACTTGATAGCGGGTAAAAAGAGGCATTCTTTCCGTATACGGTTTCACATTTTTAGCATGCGATGGCATGATCATTTTCATGAAATCTTTAGCTTGGCGATATCCTGTTTCACCTTCGACCAAAACTTCATCGATTTCGCGTGTATAAAGATCGCGAATAGAACGTCTGATAAGATCCCCTTCTTCATATATTGGCGCAGGTGCAATAGACTTGAGCGTTAAGTCTCTGATCTGCTCCCATTGACGCTGTAGATATTCATAATCACGTTTAATCTCTGTTTTGGAGCGTTTTGCGCCTGCTGTACGAATAATCAGGCCCACATCTTTTGGCACATCGATGTCTGCAGCAATTTCTTTGAGTTTCTTTCGATCAGAAGCGTGGGTGATTTTGCGGCTGATGCCCCCACCCCGCGCCGTGTTGGGCATAAGTACACAGTATCGTCCCGCAAGGCTGAGATATGTTGTAAGCGCCGCACCCTTGTTTCCACGCTCTTCTTTGACGACTTGAATCAACATGATTTGCCGAACTTTTATAACTTCTTGAATTTTGTATCGACGTGTCCGCAAACGGCGCACAGGACGTATTTCATCTTGGTCCAGGTCATCTGCGGATACTTCATCTATCAAATCCTCTGCAGGCTCATCTATATTTTTAGATTGCGCGTTTTCTTCGGAAAACTCGATACTTTCGTGTGAGTCTTCAACGATTTCAACAATATCCATTCCTAGAATAGTATCAGGTTTTGTGAGATTTTTGCTCAGCTGTTCATCTGAAGCTCCGATTTCAAGGCCTGATGAAACGTCAATACTGGTTTCTGGGTCTTGTGTAATTGTACTATCACCAAGTCCTGTATCTGCAGGAACATTGTGAGCCTTTGCGCCATTTGCTGTATCAGCGGAAACGTCGTTCTCTGTGCCAGCTTCTTTTTTATTTTGTACTTCTAGATTGACGTCTTCGTCGCCACGATGGTCTGACTTATTTGAAACGTCGCCTTCGCCTGACTGAGTATGCTCTTCGGGTTTTGAAGCCTCGGCTTCCGCGATTTCTTCTGCCAAAAGCGCATCTCGATCCGCTTTGGGAATTTGATAGTAATCGGGATGTATTTCAGAAAACGCCAAAAATCCATGGCGGTTTCCTCCATAATCCACAAATGCTGCTTGTAGAGACGGCTCTACACGCGTGACTTTTGCCAGATAAATATTCCCAACAAGCTGGCGTTTATTAATAGTTTCAAAATCAAACTCGTCGACTTTGTTTCCATCGGCTACCACAACCCGCGTCTCTTCGGGATGTGTAGCATCTATAAGCATTTTCTTTGCCATTGTCTCTTTCTATCCCAGGCTGCCGGTGACAGAACTGCATGCAATAATCAAATCGATTACATGTGTCTTTGAAACGGCCAAACCTTGAGGGATGTATTCTTTGTTTTCTGACGCAGTTTTCGAACTGGCACTGCCAATAGTTATCGGCAAAACTTGCAAACATAAGCGTCATTGCGTTTACTTTCTGATACTTTTACATATCTACTCTGCTTTGCGATGGGTTGCATGACAACCATAGCGCAAAAATCTAGGGCAAAGCCCATATCTGCCAGGCAATTCAAAAAGTTTCTATTTAATCTTGAATTGCCCAGGACATTATTTTTAGTCTTACTTTTCATATTTGTGTTAAATAGTTATCTTAACTTACGCCTGAAATACTTGCCATGCAAATACTTTCAAAGTCTTGGGGGCGATCAAAGGTAATTTCCACGGCTCAAGCCATATTTTGCCATTTTTTCATTCAGCGTGCGCCTTGGCAGACTTAATTCTTCCATAACCCCCGCAATAGAGCCACGATGACGGCGCATTGTATTTTCAATCAGCATACGCTCAAAAGCATCTACATATTCCTTTAAAGGCTTGCCTTGTGTTGTCAGTGGGACAGAGGAAAGAGCGCCTGTGTTTTCATCAAGCAGTACCGTAATCGATCCCACCCCACGCCGTTTTTGAAGAACGGAACGTTCCGCAAGGTTTATCAATTGGCGCACATTACCTGGCCAAGCCGCTTGCAAAAGTTGGGCAGCCTCGATTGCCGTGATCTGAGGAGCATCCGTCCCATAATCTTCAGCAAACTGATCTGCAAAATGCGTAAATAGGGTGAGTATGTCTTCCCCTCTCTCACGCAATGGAGGTACAGTGAGATTTAATCCAGCAAGACGATAGTAAAGATCAGGTCTTAGTATCTCTTCACATGTTTTCTCACTGCCCATCCCATTAAAAATTGCCACAACACGGATTTCTGAAGAAGCGTCGAGATCATTCAGAAATGTAAGAAATTTTGCCTGAATATCAGCGGGCATTGCCTCTATATCTTCAATAACGAGCGTTCCGCCACGCGCTTGTTCCACCATGGCAATATCGTTTCTAATACCTTTGAAAAGAGCCGCATCTAATGTCTTTATGTCAAAAGCTGCACACGATAAGCTCACCAAACGCTTTCCTTGACGCGCCCCAACGGCATGCAATGCCTGCGCAACAAGGGTTTTTCCTGTACCTGCTTCTCCAGTGATTAAAACATGGCTATCAGCCTGGCCCAAATCCAAGATATCCTCTCGTAGTCGCTCCATGACTGCTGAGGATCCAATTAGTTTTCGCATGAGCGCCGTACCATCGGAAAGTTCTCGCCGGAGCATACGGTTATCGAGTGTTAAGCGACGTGTGGTTAGGGCGCGTCGCGCAATCTCTGACATACGGTCAGGGTTGAAGGGTTTTTCCAAGAAATCATATGCGCCTATGCGCATGGCTTCCACAGCCATAGCCACATCACCATGTCCCGTGATTAGAATAACTGGCAAACTAGAATCGAGCCCCATCAAGCGACGCAGAAATGTTATCCCATCTATACCAGGCATCTTGATATCAGATATGACGATGCCAGGATAATTTGGGCCTATTTGCATCAAGGCATCTTCAGCACTCGCGTATGTTTCTGTTTCATGCCCAGACAAGGACAACCATTGGCTAATGGATTGCCGCATATCTTGTTCATCATCAACAATTGCGATCTTTCCAGCAGATTTAGTAGATCGAGTCATAGACCTCTCTTTTCATTTGCTTTGTCCAATCACTCAGCGGCCGTAAGTTGTTCAGTCTGCAATATTGGCAAACGTATCTCAAATACTGCACCGCCTTGAGTTGAATTCCGCGCGGAAAGCCGCCCGCCCAAGTCGTTAATAATACCAGAAGAGATGGCCAACCCTAGGCCAAGACCCTCTCCTGGTTTTTTCGTTGTGTAAAAGGGCTCAAAGAGTACATCAAGATTCTCGATGCCCGGACCATTATCCCGTAAACTCAACACAGCTTGCGCCCCCGTAGCCAGAATAATATCAAGCGCAGGTCGGCCGGTTCCTTTCATCGCATCAATGCCGTTTCGGATCAAATTAATCAGAACTTGCTCAAGCCGCAGTTTATCCGCCATGACGAGAACAGGGTAATCAGGGGTAATTTGTGACACACTTACAGAATGCGATCTCAGCTGTGGTTCCATCATCGTCAGAGAAACAGAGAGAACTTCCCGAAGATCAACAGGCGCAAAATCATCGCCGCCTTTTCTGGCATAGCTTTTCAGTTGCTTTGTGATTGCCCCCATACGTTCAATCAGATCGTCAACACGTTGAAAGCTCGAAAGTGCTTCTTCAACCCGTTGACGTCGTAGTAACAACTTCGCACCAGCAAGATACGTCTTCATAGCGGCAAGGGGTTGGTTCAGTTCGTGGCTAACAGCGGCAGACATCTCTCCAAGTGCGGCAAGTTTTGAACTTTGCGCCAAACTCAACTCTGCTTCTTTTAATGTTTCCTGCATACGTTCGCGTTCAGCGATTTCTTGGCTAAGACGCGCATTAAGATGACGCAATTCTGCACTTTCTTTTTGAAACAATAAATTCCGTAATTGTGTGCGCCTTGTATGAATGTAAAACGCGATCGAAAGTAAAAGCGCAAATCCCATGATTTCCAAGGCCAATATGCCGTTTACCCGTTCACGTACCGAGGCATAGGATGTAAATGAGATCATGCGCCATCCACGAAACGGAATCCGCGCCTCTGATTGAATGATAGCTGTGCCAGTAAAATAGCCTGTGTCAACATAGGAGATCCAATTTCCCGTTGCTTCAATCGCACGGGCTATTGCAGAAGGGGCAGAAACTTCTGTCAAAGCCGCTTCGATATCATGTCCGCGCCAGTTTGGCTCTGTTGACAAAATGATATTTCCTGTTGAGTCGGTGATCACAATCGCTTCAGAAGCGCCGCGCCAGCGCGCTTCGAATTTTGCAAGATCAACAGCGACTTGAATAACACCAAGGGCGCGGCTGCCATCCCGAATTGCCCGAGAAAACCCAAATTCAAAAGCGCCTGGATCAATTGGGCTGATGGTAAATACAGTGTCTTCAGAGCGCAGAGCCTCTATAACATAGGGCTTATTTCGATGCGTCTCGCCTAAAATTTCGCGATCTGTGGCCGCCACAACACGCCCTTGCGTATCTATCAAGACTAAGGATGCTGCGCCAATTTCCTCTCGGTATTCTATCAGACGTTGGGATGTGTTTGAAAAATCTTGTGATCTCAGTGCGGCAATCATTATGGGATCACGAGACAGCAAAAGCGGCACAACGGAATTGCGCTGCAACTCTGACAGAACGAAACCTGCATAGAGAGCTTGACGCAGCTCTGCACGTTGTCTTGTTGTTTCTGTGAACCGTTCCGTTAGGAAACTGTTCGTAATCCAAATCACACTGATGGCTAAAGCTGCAATCGCCAGTACAATACCCCGCATGGCCCAAGAGAGCCGTGGCCTAGGTTCAGAAACCGCAGTGATCAATTTTCCCGACATAACTTAGTTTACTCTGGACATGCCTTCTTCTCAAGCCATGACCAGTCCTTGGACGATACTTTGAAAGAGAGCTGTACCGTCCATACCTCCAAGGGCGACATCGGCATAACGCTCAGGGTGGGGCATCATACCAAGGATGCGGCGGCTATCAGAAAGAATGCCAGCAATATTTTCTAAAGAGCCATTGGGATTGTCGATGTAGGTGAATGCAATACGATCTTCGTCTTTCAGGCGCGCAAGCGTCTGGCTGTCCGTTGTATAATTTCCATCATGATGGGCAACGGGGATCACAATTTCTGCACCTGGCTGGTAGTTCTGGGTGAAAATACTTTGATTTGTTTCGACTTTCAGGGAAATGGATTTGCACACATATTTCAAATTGGCGTTCCGCAGGAGCGCCCCGGGCAAAACGCCAAGCTCGGTAAGGATTTGAAATCCGTTGCAAATGCCAAGACCGTACCCACCGCGTTTGACATGTTCATGCAAAGCTCTGGAAATCGGACTTTGGGCCGCGATAGCGCCGCACCGCAAATAATCTCCGTAGGAAAACCCCCCGGGCACAGCCACAAGATCAGTGCCCTCTGGCAAAGCTGTTTCCTTATGCCAAACCATCGTCACATCCATACCAGATGCTTTTAAAGACACCGCAAGATCGCGATCACAATTCGAGCCTGGAAAAACGAGAACAGCAGCTTTCATGCACTTTCCCTCCCTATACACCTTTTGTTCATAAGAGAGCCACACATATCAATCAAGCGCACGAGGGATCGCATAAGTCTTGCGTGCCAAACTCCGAAAAACCAGAGCTATGAAGCACCCCGCATGTTATCCCGCCTCCCAAGCCAGCATAGCGCGTTTCACGGGCAGCCCCCAATGGTAGCCCCCCAAACCACCTGATTTGCGCAAAGCGCGGTGACACGGAATAAGCCAAGAGATCGGATTGCGGCCCACCGCTGTGCCGACGGCCCGAACGGCACGGGGGTGCCCCACAACGCGGGCAATTTCCGAGTAGGTCGTCACCTGCCCCGTGGGGATATTGAGCAAAGCCTCCCAGACTTTAATCTGAAAAGGTGCCCCGATAAGATAAAGCTTTGCCTCCCCCGTTTGACGTCCGAAAGCCGCATCCGTCCAAGGTTTCAACATATCAGTATCTTCCACAAACTGCGCCTTTGGCCAGCGGCTACTGAGATCTGCAAACGTTGCCTCACGACCCATTTCTTCGGCAAAACCAATCCCGCAAAGGCCCTTTTCCGTCCCCATCACAAGCGCCTCACCAAAGGGGCTTGGAAACCATTCCCAAAAGATCGTCAGGCCCTCTCCTTTCACAGCATAGGTGCCAGGGCTCATGGCTTCCCATCTGAGAAAGAGGTCATGCAGGCGTCCGGTGCCGGAAAAGCCGGTCATATCTGCGACATCCAGCGTGGTGAAGTTTTCCCGCAAAAGCGTTTTCGCATGATCGAGGGCAAGATATTGGCTATATTTCTTTGGACTTAAACCTGCCCAACGACTGAACACGCGCTGTAAATGCGCGGGGCTCATGGCCATTGCCTGGGCTAAGGCCTCTAAAGAGGGTCCAGAGCCTTCAGAGGCATCAATGATCTCGATTGCCCTGCGCACAACCCCAAAATGATAAGCATCGTCCGGATTGTTCATATTCATCTCCTTAATGATGCTTACCCTAGATGGTTGGCCAGTCTTAATCGACCCGCTTCTTGCGCATCTTGTCTGGGCCGGTTAGGGCAAAGCCATGGCACGTCAGATGGATTATCAAACATTAGAGCAGGTGTTCACTCGTTTTCAAGCGCAAGAGCCCGCACCCAAAGGGGAACTCAATCACACCAATGCGTTCACACTGGTGGTGGCGGTTGCTTTGTCCGCGCAGGCCACGGATGCGGGGGTCAACAAAGCCACAAAAAACCTGTTTCAGGTTGCCGATACGCCCGACAAAATGCTTGCCTTAGGAGAAGGCGGATTGATCGACTACATCAAGACAATCGGTCTTTATCGCAACAAAGCCAAAAACGTCATAAAGCTGTCCCGTATCCTTGTTGAGGACTATGGGGGTAATGTGCCATGTTCACGTGCCGCACTCACAAGCTTGCCAGGGGTGGGGCGCAAAACAGCAAATGTAGTATTGAATATGTGGTGGGGATTTCCGGCACAGGCCGTCGATACCCACATCTTTCGCGTTGGCAACCGCACAGGCATTGCCCCAGGCAAAGACGTTGATGCTGTTGAGCGCGCGATAGAGGATAACGTGCCTGTCCCCTTCCAACAGCACGCGCATCATTGGCTTATCTTGCATGGTCGCTACATCTGTAAGGCGCGTAAACCCCTCTGCAAGGTTTGCATCCTAAATGACCTTTGCCCTTATGAGGATAAGACCCTATGAAAACGTTTGACGTTATCGGCATTGGCAATGCGATGGTTGATATTTTGACCCATGCCACCGATGACTTTCTGATCGAACATGATATTCACCGCGGGATCATGCAGCTGATTGATATGGACCGCGCTGTGTCGCTTTATGAAAAAATAGGCCCAGCCCGAGAAATTTCTGGCGGGTCCGCGGCGAACACAATCGCAGGGCTCGCTCAGCTTGGTGCCCGCACTGCCTACGTCGGGAAGGTCAAAGACGATCAGCTTGGGGCGATTTTTGCCCACGATCTGCGCGCCCAAGGGGCCACATATGAAACGCCGCTTGCCGCAAAAACACACCCCGATGAAACCGGCCGGTGTATTGTGCTGGTTGCCCCCGATGGGGAACGCACAATGAACACATATCTGGGCGTGAGTGAGCACCTGGGCCCGGAGGACATTGATAGTGCACAAATCGGTCAAGCAGGGTGGATTTATCTTGAAGGCTACCGTTTTGATGGGCCGCAAAGCCATGCCGCCTTTGCAAAGGCCATCAAAGCCGTAAAAGGGACGGGCGGGAAAGTGTCTTTGACCTTATCCGATCCGTTTTGTGTTGACCGCCACAGAGACGCTTTTGCACGTTTGATCCGTGAAGAGGCGGATCTTCTGTTTGCCAACATTCATGAACTTATGGCGATGTATCCCAGCAGTAGCCTTGCGGAAACCCTAGAGGCCTCTGCAACGGAGTGCGACATTGTTGTGTGTACCAACGGGGCACAAGGCGTTCACATTGCCCAAGGCAAAAACCGTATTCATGTCCCAGCCGTGCCAACAGATATTGTTGACGCGACAGGAGCGGGCGATCTTTTCGCAAGTGGGTTTTTATATGGGCTCACGCAAGGCGCATCTTTGGAAGACTGCGGACGCATGGGATGTGTTGCTGCCGCAGAAATCATTTCACATATCGGGGCGCGGCCTGAGGCAGACCTCAAAACACTGATGACATCTTAATCCAATAAGTGCTTTGGGGCTTGGCCAGAGGGTGCTTCATACGGGCGGCTGACATCACGCAGCCAGACCTCTAAACACTCCACATGTAGAACCAGCGTCCCATCACCAGAAAATGTCAGTTCAACTTGGCCCATGCCATCTTGATCGGGGATCCATGCCAACGCCATCAGGGACAGAACCGTCTCACTATCTGGCGAAATCCCTGCACTTCTGACTTTGAACACATCATGGAAACTCAAAACAGCCTGGACACGTTCGTTGCGCGCGGCTGGATCTTCCCAACGGTAGCGATTGACCAGCAACGAGAATTGTCTTTTCTTGCGTACCCACTTCATCTCGTTCGCGGGCAGAATAGCGTCTTGAACCAAGGCAGAGATCGCCACCAAGTCTTCACTGTCACGCGCAATCAGACGAAGTGGATGCTCATCCCCATCTCGAAAACTGGCATCTTCACTCATTCCGACACACGTTCGATTTGTGCCCCAACCGCACTCAATTTTTCCACCACCCGCTCATATCCACGATCCAGATGATACACACGCGCAACACGGGTGCGCCCCTCTGCGGCCAGCCCTGCAAGGATAAGAGACACGGACGCCCGTAGATCTGTGGCCATAACCGGGGCCCCCTTCAGGCCTGAAACCCCTGTCACCGTTGCCGTCCCACCAGAAATATCAATCTTTGCGCCCATGCGCGCCAATTCAGGCGCATGCATAAAGCGGTTTTCAAACACATGCTCATGAATGACAGAGGTGCCTGCTGCGGTAGAGAGCAGCGCCATCATTTGCGCTTGTAAATCGGTTGGGAAACCTGGAAAGGGCGCAGTGTCAAAATCTGTCGCATGAATTGGCCCGTCAGGTCGTGTCACACGCAAACCGTCCGGGGTTTCTGTGATCGTGACACCTGTCTCTTCGAGTTTTTTGCAAAACGCCTCCAGAAGAGAACGACGTCCGTTTTCAAGCAAGACAGAGCCCCCCGTAATAGCAGGGGCAATCATGTAGGTACCAAGCTCGATACGATCTGTGATCACACGATGCGTGGTGCCCTGAAGGGCTTCAACACCCTCAACCGTAATTATGTCCGTTCCCAATCCATCGATTTTGGCCCCCATGGCTTGCAAGCACTTACCAAGATCGACGATTTCTGGTTCGCGCGCCGCATTCTTAAGAACACTCGTGCCTTTTGCAAGTGTCGCAGCCATCAATGCGTTTTCAGTGGCTCCGACAGAGACGAAGGGAAAGTTCACCGTCCCCCCTGTCAACCCACTGGAGGGGGCTTTTGCATGCACGTACCCGTCGCGTAGCTCCAGAACAGCCCCCATGGTTTCCAAAGCTTTGAGGTGTAGATCGACCGGACGCGCGCCGATGGCACAGCCGCCAGGAAGGGAGACAGTGGCCTCCCCAAAGCGGGCCAGCAAAGGACCAAGCACCAAAATGGAGGCACGCATTTTACGCACAATGTTGTAGTCCGCTTTGCACGTGGTCAAAGCATGTGACGACAGGGATAAAACGGTCCCATCGGCAAGGGCTTGGACTTCTGCTCCCAAGGATTGCAACAGGCGTGTCATCGTTTGGATGTCGGACAATCTTGGTGTGTTGATCAGCGTGAGTGGCTCATCCGTCAGCAAAGTGACAGGCATGAGCGTCAAACATGCGTTTTTTGCGCCAGCAATAGAAATCTGACCTGAAAGCGGGCCATTGCCCGTGACAATTATACTATCCATCCTGCTCTACATTTGAATTTTGGTTTATCTTTGTCTTTTTACCCGCGTCACGCGCTTTGGCTTGGGCCTTTCGTTTTGTCATATTGGCCTTCAAGGCCGCTTTCAAGCGGTCTTGGCGTGTTGCTGGGGTGCTGGTCTTCTTTGTCATGGGATCATCAAATATAATCTTGAACAACATTGGTCTAGAAAAGCTTTACACAAACCACGGAATACGGCTGTGTGCCGCTTATGGCTTTGAAATGAGCGCGTCGGCCTTAGTGACCAATCCGTTCTTGGACTTCGGAAATTTTTGTCTCGATACGTGTCAAACACTCAGAATCGGAAAAGGAGTGATCTTTGCTTTTCACAAGCTCCAGGCTGGCGTCAGGGCATTCAATATGGGCCAGAAGCCGCAAAGCCACCTCTGTGGGGACAGCTTTGTCTTCTGTGCCTTGCAACATGCGGATCGGCATATTCAAGCACAAAGGGTGGTTGAGAACGGACCGCGCCATGCCATCCTCAAACAAACGTTTGGTGAAAATGTAATCTGTACCATACGCGGAAGGTTCACGATGATGTCCATATTGCGCCACAGCATTTTTCTGGTCATTGCTCAAACTGTCCCATTTCATCGTCGTAAAATCAGGGGCCACCGCGATGGTGACAAGACCCGACACAAGATCGACTCTTTCTCGGGCGATGAGCAATGCAATCCAGCCGCCCATAGAGCTGCCGACAAGGATCTGTGGCCCTTCACAGCAGCTTTCTAGGATCGCCAAAGCATCTTCATACCAATCGCCAATCGCACCGTCTTCGAAACGCCCGCTACTTTCCCCATGGCCAGAGTAATCAAAACGCACATAAGCATATCCTTGCAATTGCGCCCAACTTTCCAGGTGAACCGCTTTAGAGCCGGACCGATCAGACATATATCCACCCAGAAAAACAATCCCAGGGGTTCGTCCAGGCGTTTTGTTGTAGATCAACTGTCGGCCTTGGGGCGTGGTCAACGTATCCATGGCTTACCCCTTGAGAAGAGTTCCAACAGCCGTGACCGCCGCATCCGCCTGGGCCAAGGAAGGTGCCCCGCCCTGGGCCAAATCAGGACGCCCGCCGCCGCCTTTGCCATCTAAGGCCGCCACCGCGGCACGCAGCAAATCAACGGCGGAATATCTTTCTATAAGGTCAGATGTCACCCCCACAGCCACAGCGGCTTTACCACCTGTTTCCGTCATCATCAGAACAACGCCACTGCCAAGCGTGTCTTTGTGTGCGTCGATCAAAGCAGGAAGCTCTTTGCCGGGAACCCCTTGCAACACCTGCGCTATAAATTTAACGCCTGCGATTTCTGTGACGTTGACCTCAGGTGCATCCGCACCCCCCGACATAGCGAGATCACGTCTGAGTTGGCTGACTTCGGCTTGCAGCGCTTTACGCTCCTCCATCAGGGCACGCACACGCTCAGGGACCTCGGTGGCTTGGGCTTTTAGCACCAAAGCGGTTTCTGCGAGTTTGTGGTCTTGTGCTCTGAGATAGTCTAACGCTTTTGCCCCTGTCAGCGCCTCGATCCGCCGCACGCCCGCGCTGCTTGCACTGTCCCCTAAGGTCACAAAGGCCCCGATATCGCCGGTGCGCGCCACATGCGTCCCGCCACAAAGTTCAAGCGAATATGTCTGTCCATCCGCCCCTTTGCCGGAGCCTGTTTTCTGCCCCATGGAGACAACGCGCACCTCATCGCCATATTTTTCCCCGAAAAGCGCCTGCGCCCCCAAAGCGCGGGCGTCGTCTGGTGTCATAATCCGTGTTTGAACAAGTGTATTTTGACGAATATAGGCGTTCACCTCTGCCTCAACATGCGCCAATTCCGCAAGGCTGAGCGCCTTGGTATGACTAAAATCAAACCGCAACCGATCCGGCGCGTTGAGAGAGCCACGCTGCGCAACCTGATCTCCAAGCGCCACACGTAAAGCTTCATGGAGAAGATGGGTTGCGGAATGGTTGGCGCGAATGGCACTGCGGCGCTTGTGATTTACCTCAAGCGCCAAAGCGTCATGTTTGGTGATCGTGCCGCGCTCTTGGGTCACCAAATGGGCAATCAGGCGTCCATCGGCCAATTTTTGCGTGTCGGTGACATGGGCAAAATCGTCCTCATTTTCAAGACGGCGCAACCAACCCGTATCACCCACTTGTCCCCCAGATTCCCCATAAAAGGGGGTTTGATTGAGAACGACCCACCCCGTCTCACCCTCTTTGAGCTTATCGGTTTCCGCGCCGTCACGGACCAAAGCAACAACAACACCTTCGGCCTTTTCTGTCTCATAACCGAGAAACTCTGTGCTGCCTGTTGCCTCAGCGATATCGAACCAGATCGCTGCATCGCTCGCGGCCCCCGAACCTGCCCAAGCTGCACGTGCTTTGCGCTTTTGTTCCGCCATAGCCTCATCAAAACCCGCCACATCAACATCGTGACCCTTTTCGCGCAGGGCATCCTGGGTCAGGTCAAGCGGAAACCCATATGTATCATAGAGTTTAAAGGCCGTTTCACCTGGCAGCGCCGCGCCCTGTGGCAACTGCGTGAGTTCTTCGTCGAGCAGTTTAAGCCCCCGGTCGAGCGTGGCTTGGAATTTTGTTTCTTCCAGATGCAGCGTTTCCGTAACAAGGGCCTGTGCTTTAACAAGCTCTTGATAGTGTTGCCCCATTTGCCGCACAAGCGCTGGTACAAGGCTGTGCATCACTGGGTCTTTCGCGCCCAAAAGATGCGCGTGCCGCATAGCCCGGCGCATAATCCGGCGCAGAACATAGCCACGTCCTTCGTTTGAGGGCATGACACCATCGGCAATCAAAAAAGCGACGGAGCGCAAGTGATCTGCAATCACACGATGATGTGTTTTGCCAGGTCCATCCGGGTCTTGTGATGTCGCATCCGCACTGGCTTCTATCAAACTGCGCATTAGATCTGTGTCGTAAACATCATTTGTGCCCTGAAGAAGTGCGCCAATCCGTTCCAGCCCCATGCCCGTGTCAATGGACTGAATGTCGAGCGCCTTCATGCTACCGTCTTCGAATTGCTCGTTTTGCATAAAGACGATGTTCCAAATCTCAATAAACCGATCGCCATCCTCCTCGGGGCTGCCCGGTGGCCCGCCCCAAATATGTGGGCCATGATCATAGAAAATCTCACTGCACGGGCCGCACGGCCCCGTGGGGCCCATTTGCCAAAAGTTGTCAGAGGTGGCGATGCGGATTATTCGATCTTCTGGCACACCTACCTTTTTCCAGATCTCATAGGCCTCGTCATCCGTGTGAAAAACAGTCGTATAAAGGCGATCTGACGGGATCGCGAAGTCTTTGGTGATCAGCTCCCAGGCAAAGGGAATGGCTTCCGTTTTGAAATAATCGCCAAAGCTAAAATTGCCGAGCATTTCAAAAAAGGTGTGATGACGGGCGGTGTATCCCACATTGTCCAAATCGTTGTGCTTGCCGCCCGCGCGCACGCATTTTTGTGCTGTCACCGCGCGCTGGTACTCTCGTTTTTCCAACCCTGTGAACACATTTTTGAACTGCACCATACCCGAGTTGACGAACATCAGGGTTGGATCGTTACGCGGCACCAGCGGTGAGCTTGCCACCACTTGATGCCCATGACGGGCAAAGTAATCGAGAAAGGTTTGACGTATCGTGTTAAGGCTTGCCATGATTGATATCGCTCTTGCCAGGTTTTGTTCCGCAAGAGGATGTAGCTTTATGAGGGCGCGCTGTCCATGGCTATGCACAACGCGCTTGAACATTCATCTATTCATTGAGAATTTCGGCCTTATCAGTCTCCGTCATATGGAAATCAAGACCATGGGCGGCGCGGATTTTGTCTTCAATTTCGAGCGCAACCGCACCGTTTTCCCGCAGGAAGTTTTTGGCGTTTTCCCGCCCCTGACCGATACGTTCATCCCCATATGAGAACCAAGAGCCGGATTTTTCAACCACACCGGCCTTAACACCCAGATCAAGAAGCTCACCCATCTTGGAAATACCTTCCCCATACATGATGTCGAATTCCACTTGTTTGAACGGCGGAGCCACTTTGTTTTTGACGACTTTCACCCGCGTGGAGTTGCCAACAACCTCATCCTTATCCTTGATCGACCCGATGCGGCGTATGTCCAAACGGACGGAGCTATAGAATTTCAGTGCATTGCCCCCGGTTGTGGTTTCAGGAGAGCCGAACATAACGCCAATTTTCATGCGGATTTGGTTGATAAAAATCACCATGCAATTCGACCGCGCGATTGAGCCTGTGAGTTTGCGCATCGCTTGGCTCATCAAGCGGGCATGAACACCGACAGAGCTATCGCCCATATCGCCTTCGAGTTCCGACTTGGGCGTGAGGGCAGCCACCGAATCAACCACAACCATATTGACCGCCCCGGAACGCACCAACGTATCGGTGATCTCAAGCGCTTGTTCCCCTGTATCGGGCTGAGAAATCAGGAGCTCATCCAGATCGACGCCCAGCTTGCGGGCATATTGCGGATCGAGCGCATGTTCAGCATCCACAAACGCGCAAATGCCACCCTTCTTCTGCTCTTCCGCGATGCAGTGTAGGGTCAACGTCGTTTTGCCGGAGCTTTCAGGGCCATAAATCTCGATAATGCGCCCTTTTGGCAATCCGCCAATGCCCAGCGCGATGTCAAGCCCCAGTGAGCCGGTCGAGGTCGCCTCAATCTCCGCCATAGGGCTATCGGCCCCGAGTTTCATGATGGAGCCTTTGCCGAATTGGCGTTCGATCTGAGCCAAAGCAGAGTCGAGTGCCTTTTGTTTGTCGCTGCTGCGTTTTGATGTCATATCTAAAATATCTGCCAGTGCCATTTTCTGCCCTTCATTTCATGCGTGCCACAAAATAGCAACGCTTGTTGATGTTCACCTCATGTTCTTATCTTATGAGGCCAAAATGAGAACATTTCAAGAGAAATTGTTCCTATTCCACTGATGAAAGACTCAAGTTAATGAGACGTTAGAAAAAAGTGATTGGGAAAGTCTTTTTGCATGTTGGTCTTTTGGAAAGCAAAACTTATTTTGTTTGCCGTCCCCAAAACGGGAACCACCGCGCTTGAGGCAGCCCTTGCACCCTATGCTGACGTGGCGATTGTAAATCCCCCCGGACTAAAGCATTGCAACGTGCAAAAATATGAGCGCGAGGTGATGCGATTTATTGAGCGTGGGCAACGGCACTTCAAGCGTGTTGCCCTTATACGCGAGCCGGTGGATTGGCTCGGGTCATGGTATCGGTATCGGAGCCGTCCAGAAATCTCAGGTCGGGAAAAGGCCATTCCGCCCGAGGTTACTTTCGAAGATTTTGTGCGGGAATGGCTCAGGCAGACGCCGCCAGCTTATGCAGCTTTAGGCAGCCAAGGGCGGTTTTTGACAACCAAATCAGGGGAACTGGGCGTTGATCACCTCTTCCGCTATGAAAATATGTCAACAGTGATCTCTTTTCTCGAAGAACAACTTGCGCAAAAAATTATACTCTCTAAGGAAAATGTGTCCCCCGAAGGACCAACCCATCTCTCACAAGAACTGCACGATCAAGTCCGGGCAAGCCACTCGCGTGATTTCACATATTGGGAGGCGGCAAAAGGGTGATCTTAGGACGCCCTGGTGCAAGGGATCGTGCTGGCTTCGTGTAGGCAAGTATCTTACAGTTGATAAGAATGGGACATTGACGGGTTGGGAGGCTATGCAATGGATACCGAAGATCGGGAAAGCTTACGCCAAGCGGCATTAGACTATCACGCCAGCGGCAAACCGGGAAAGCTTGAAATCAGAGCCACCAAACCGCTGGCCAACGGCAGAGATCTGGCGCGCGCGTATTCGCCTGGTGTGGCAGAAGCCTGCGCGGAAATTGTGGCAGAGCCTGCAAATGCGGCCAAATACACCGCACGGGGCAATCTTGTTGCGGTGATTTCCAATGGCTCAGCCGTGTTAGGGTTGGGCAATATCGGGGCTTTGGCCTCAAAACCAGTTATGGAAGGCAAAGCGGTGTTGTTCAAGAAATTCGCCAATATCGATTGCTTTGATATCGAAGTCAATGAACCCGATCCTGAACGCCTGGCCGAGATTGTGTGCGCGCTCGAGCCAACATTTGGCGCGGTCAACCTGGAAGACATCAAAGCGCCCGAGTGTTTCATCGTCGAAGAGATTTGCCGAAAGAACATGTCTATTCCTGTGTTCCACGATGATCAACACGGCACGGCGATCGTTGTGGGCGCGGCGGCCTTGAATGCCTTGATGGTGGCAGAGAAAACCTTCGACGCGATTAAGGTCGTCTCGACCGGCGGGGGCGCGGCGGGTATTGCTTGCCTAAATATGCTGGTTAGCCTTGGGGTGAAGCGCGAGAATATTTGGCTGTGCGATAGAGAGGGCCTTGTCTATAAAGGACGGGAAGTTGACATGAGCCCACAGAAAGCCGCCTTTGCACAAGGTGACGCCCCGGCCAGCCTCGGCGATGTGATCCGTGGGGCGGATTTGTTCCTCGGCCTGTCTGGGCCGAACGTTCTGAAACCTGACATGGTGGCGCAAATGGCCGCAAGGCCTATCGTTTTTGCCCTGGCTAACCCGACCCCCGAAATCTGGCCAGAAGAGGTCCGCGCTGTGGCACCCGATGCTCTGATGGCCACGGGGCGCAGCGATTATCCCAACCAAGTCAATAACGTGTTGTGTTTTCCTTTCATTTTCCGTGGCGCTTTAGATGTTGGCGCGACTGAGATCAATGATGCCATGAAAGTGGCCTGTGTCGAAGGGATCGCGGCACTGGCGCGCGAAACAACCTCTGCCGAGGCGGCCGCGGCTTATAAGGGGGAACAGCTGTCTTTCGGTCCCGATTACCTAATTCCCAAGCCATTCGATCCCCGACTTATGGGTGTTGTAGGCTCTGCCGTGGCGCGGGCGGCCATCGAAAGCGGTGTGGCCACAAGAGAGCTTGAGATCAACGCGTACAAAGACAAGCTCGATAGTTCTGTGTTTCGCTCTGCTTTTTTGATGCGCCCTGTGTTCGCTGCCGCCGCCCAAACCAAGCGCAAGATCGTTTATGCCGAAGGCGAGGACGAGCGCGTGCTTCGGGCTGCCCAAGCGATGATGGAAGATACCACCGATGTACCGATCCTTATCGGACGGCCCGAGGTTATAGAAACCCGTGCCAAACGCGCTGGTTTGAAATTAAAGCTCGGAGAAACAGTGGAAATTGTGAACCCAGAACACGATGCACGATATCGCGCATATTGGGAAACCTACCACGGCCTGATGGCGCGGCGCGGCGTCACCCCTGATCTTGCCCGTGCCATCATGCGCACCAACACCACGGCCATCGCTGCCGTTATGGTGCATCGCGGCGAAGCGGACAGTTTGATCTGTGGCACATTTGGGCAATTTCTTTGGCATCTGGGGTATGTCAGGCAATTGTTGGCCCGCGATGGTCTCCATCCGGTGGGTGCTTTAAGCCTAATGATCCATGAAGATGGTCCATTGTTTATTGCCGATACCCAAGTGCATGCGGAACCCACCGTGGATCAAATCGTCGAGATTGTGATCGGTGCCGCCCGGCATGTACGCCGTTTTGGGATTGAGCCTAAAATCGCGCTGTGTTCAGGCTCGCAATTTGGCAATCTTGACACGGCATCAGGGCGCTTGATGCGTGCAGCCCTAGAGGCGCTTGATCTGCGTGAGGTCGATTTTGCCTATGAAGGCGAAATGAATTTGGATGCTGCCCTTGACGCAGAATTGCGCAGTCGCTTGCTGCCTTTCTCCCGCCTCGAAGGCCCGGCGAATGTGTTGATCTTTGCCTCGACAGATACCGCAAGTGCCGCACGAAACATGCTGAAAATGCGCGGTGGTGGATTGGAAGTCGGGCCGATTTTGATGGGTATGGGCAACAAAGCTCACATCGTCACCCCCTCGATCACAGCACGTGGGCTTTTGAATATCTCAGCTCTGGCCGGAACCCCTGTTGCGCATTATGGATAGATTGGGTGCCTTTTCCGGCACCATGGTCTCATCTTGCTCTTCATGCTCTCCAACATGGGGTCGAATCCAGTTGGGTGCAGAATAGGGCGGTAAGGGGTTTGTTCGGAGCCTGGTTTTTAAAGAAGAAGATGTATTCCGCTGCCAATCAGCGCAGAAAGAAGCAGTATTTTTAAGATGTCCCAGTGAAATCGAAACACCAAAATACTGTTCAAGATAAACAGACCCAGTGCCAGCCATTCAATTGAGGAGAACACCGGCAGCCAGAGGGTGAGCAAACCCCATTGCTCTTTCTGGACATCAGCGAACAGCACGTGGAGGCTGAACCAGATAGACAGATTCAGGATGACACCTACCACCGCAGCGGTGATCGCTTTGAGTGCGCCGCGCAATCTGGGTTGGTTCGATATCCATTCAATGTAATGAGCCCCTGAAAATATCCACAAGAAACAGGGGGCAAAGGTTACCCAGAGCGCCACAAAAGCGGCACCCAATGCCAAGAGCATCCCACCTTCTTTGAACCCCGCTACAAAACCAACAAATTGCGTAACAAGGATAAGCGGGCCGGGTGTTGTCTCGGCCAGGCCCAAAGCATCAACCATCTCGCCTGCTGACAGCCAGCCGAATTGCATCACCACGTCCTGTGCCATGTAGGCGAGAACGGCGTATGCGCCACCGAAAGTTACAACTGCAAGGGTAGAGAAGAAGATGCCGATTTCGATAAGGATTTGGCTTGCATCTGAAACCCACAAAACAAAGAATGGCAGCGCCCAAATGGCTAGCCATATCAGGATCGTTCTGAATGTGCGGCCTATTGGAACCAGTTCGGTGTCAGCAACAACTGTTCTTGTCTTATCTTCGTCTCCATTGAACCACCCCCAAAATGCGGCCAGGGCGACGATGATGGGATAAGGGATAGACAAAAAGAAGATCCCAATAAAAGCCATTCCCGCGATGATCCAGTGCGCGTTTTGTGTAAGCGCCTTCTTCGAAATACGTAACAGTGCTTCTAGGACAATGACCAAGACAGCCGCCTTGATCCCATAGAAGAATGCGCTGACCAGTGGCACGTCGCCAAGAAGACTGTAAATTGCCGCCAGCGCCATGATGACGACGGCCCCGGGGCAGACAAATAGCAGGCCAGCTATCAATCCACCCCAGATTCCGTGCAGACGCCATCCAACATAGGTGGCCAGTTGCATTGCCTCTGGTCCGGGTAGCAACATGCAGAAGCTGAGGGCGTTCAGATACTGTTGTTCCGACAGCCAGCCATGTTCTTCGACAACTTCCTTATGCATCAATGCGATTTGTGCGGCTGGACCACCAAATGACAAAACCCCGATTTTCCACCAGACGCGGGTTGCTTCTGCCAAGCTTGGAGCTGCGCTTGATTTTTCAATACTTATGTCGGACATGCTTTAAACCCGACCCGATGTTGCGGGCCAATCATGACCTTCCTCCGTCGCATCACGCGCCCATCTATAGAAGCTGTCATACAACAACATCCCGGCGTCGAGTTGTTCGAGGTCGTCCCGGAACATACGCGACAATCCAAGAGATGCCGCCAAGAGCCCCGCCGCTTCCGGGGCCAAATCATGCTTGTTGGTGTCAGCACCGCGCACAATCACCGCCAATCGCTTAAGTGCCTCGTGCCCGATACCAAATTCTTCGATCATTGTATCAAATGTACATGTATCTCCACGATGGCTCCAATACACGTCTTCTATATCAAATGGGGTTGCGTCGAACCGTTCAGCAACATGCATGACCTGTCCCGGAGAGACGAAAAGGAATCTGGCACGCGGGTCAATAAAGCGCCGGATCAACCATGGGCAGGCGATGCGGTCAATTTTTGGGCGGTGCCGTGTAACCCAGACAGTGCGTCCATTTTCATCGAGCGGAGGAAGCTTTTCAGCCAAAACCATTGGCAGCCCAGCATCACGCCATGCGAATTGACCGCCTTGCAGAATTTCGGCCTGAACACCCTGTGCTCTTAGAATTGCCGCCGCACCTTGGCTTATCTTCAAGCCCTTCTGGCAATAGACAATGACACTTTGTTCTCGAAAATTAGAAGCCAGAGCAGCCACATCGGTAAATGGATGTCGAAAAGCACCGGGAATAAGATGCGGGTCTGCATCAAAGTCTTCGTCGATGCGCACATCGATCAGGTTAGGACACATGGGTGTCCCCACCAATCGCAATAAAGTTGATACTGTGATTTCGTTATAAGACGCCATGAAGCATCCTCCCTTGCAAGGATTGGAATAGAAGGATACAAGATTGAGCTGGCGCCTCACGGGGCTCTTGCAAGCCCCCGTACCAAACTACTAGCATAAACTGCCAAAGAGTCAAAGCCGCTGACCAACTCTCTTCTGCCATTTATATTCGCACAGCGTTTGGAACAAAACGGGCGATAGTCTTTTGTCGAAGGCCTATTACACAGCGGACATGTCATAAATAGTCTCCCAACGGACGGCGCTCCCGTTTTCGGGTGAGCTCATAGTGGCCAAGCGGTGTCCAGCCAACCGCTGTCGTGGCAACCAAATCACGGCGGAACGCCGCCTTCAGCGCCGTTTCAAAGCTCTGACGATCCTTTTTCGGCATCGGTGCGGGATCAATCACAATCTGCCCGCCAAGACCGCGCACACGAAGGGTCCGGGGCAGGACTTTGGCCAGCATCAGGTTTGCTTTGAGGCCCGCAGCCACAGAGGCGTCCGCGCCTGTGTCCACATCAACCGCTACAAAGGCGCGGGTTGTTTCAATGAACGCACGACCGGGCCTAAGATCAATCCAGGTGTTTTTCTCTGCCGCAATAGCATCCGCGATACCCAAAGTCTCAAAGCCTGCCTCTGTGATTTCATCGGGAAGCGGTGTGGTCCAGTCAATCCAAGCCCGTTCGCGCGCAACGGGCCCATCGAGTAGAAGCTCGGGCGCAGACCCATCATCGGACATAACCGCCTGCGTGACGGCCCAAGTGGTCTCTAAATCCTCAACCACAGCTTGCGGGTCCGCCTCCAAAGCCGCTGTGCGTATGATAATGCCTATATCAGCACGCTCAGGTATTGTTGCATCGGCCAGTTCTAAAAGCTGGTCATGGGCTGCTGTATTCTTGATGGAGCGGGCGATATTGAGCCCAGGCGCCCCTGGCGTGGTCAACACATATCGGCTTTTCACCACCAATTTCGTTGTGACAGGTATCGCCTTAGTGGCTTCAGCATACCCGGTGACTTGGACAAAGAGGGATTGACCGGCAGCCAAACCCTTGGCTTGACGCAAAAACCCCTTTTGTGTGTCCGACAACCGCACGAACATGCCACCCTGCCCTTTGACAGGGCGATCGCAGATGGCACGGTAAATCGCACCAGGGCGGGGATGCGCGTCCTCTACATCAATCAATAAATCATCCAAGTGGCCATCTATCATGCGCGCCGCGGACTGCCTGTCGCGCCAAGTTCCGAAAGCCACCACACACCCTCTCATACGATCACCCCGGCATCGCGCAAAAGCCCTACTGTCTCGGTCAGCGGCAATCCCATCACAGCGGGGTAAGAGCCCGAAATCCAAGGGATAAAAGCCCCTGCTGGGCCTTGAATGCCGTAGCCGCCGGCTTTGCCCTGCCAATCTTCTGTGGCCAGATAGCTGGCAATCTCACTCTGGCTGAGACGCTTCATTTTCACCACTGTCTCGACCGTTCGAAAGCGCGTCGCGGTCAGTGTTTTCACGCCAATTACCGTGATGACGCGATGCCGCCGCCCAGACAACAAGCGTAAAAACACTTTGGCCTCTGTCACATCTGTGGGCTTTCCGAGGATACGGCGCCCCAAAGCCACAGTTGTATCGGCACAAAGCACAGCCTCCCCCTGCCGCACCTGGGACGCCGCACATTTTGCCGCAGTGATCCGTTCGCAATAGTGGCGAGGGATTTCACCTGTCAGAGGCGTCTCATCCACATCGGGGGGACGCACCGCATCGGGCACGACACCCAGCTGTTCAAGCAAGGCCAACCGGCGCGGGGAGCCGGATCCTAAGATCAGCCGTGTGCGCTCATTTGAAGCGGTAATTGATCCGGCCTTTGGTGAGATCATAAGGGGTCATCTCAACTTGTACTTTATCACCAGCCAACACGCGGATCCGGTTCTTACGCATTTTTCCTGCCGTATGGGCGATAATCTCATGGCCGTTTTCCAGCTCGACCCGAAATGTCGCATTTGGCAGGAGTTCTTTCACGACACCGGGGAATTCGAGCATTTCTTCCTTGGCCATGGAGTCTCCTTCTTTTACGTCAAAATCGCCCCGGCTCAAAAAAACAAGGGCGCGCATTAGATGCGCCTTAATGGTGTTAGATTCAAGAGGTTTCGTTGGCTGAGATCACAACTGAGCCCTGCAATTGCAACCGTGGGTCCAAATTTAAGCTATTGTATGCTCAAAACGCCCAGGTCTCCGTCTTGGCGAGCTTTCATGGCTAGGGCTGCAGCGTAAGAGGCCGCAAGAGTTGTATAGTACGGAATCTTATCCATCAGCGCGATGTTGCGCATCGAGCGGCTGTCTTCAATGGCTTGAGTGCCTTCGGTGGAGTTCATCACCAAATCGACCAATCCATCTTGCATAATGTCGACAATTGTGCGCCCCCCCTCATACGCCTTGTTGACACGTTCTGCAGCTATGCCGTTCTTGGCGAGGAACGTGGCGGTCCCCGAGGTGGCAAGGATTTTGAACCCAAGCTCTGTCAGCAACCGTGCTGTTTCCACCAACTGTGCTCCTTTATCGGCCGCTTTGATCGATAAAAACACTGTGCCTCGTTCTGGAAGATAGGCTCCCGCTCCCATTTGCGCTTTGAGAAAAGCCCGCGGGAAAGAGCGATCCCAGCCCATGACTTCCCCGGTCGAGCGCATCTCGGGCCCCAGGATCGTATCGACACCAGGAAATCGGGCAAACGGCAAAACAGCTTCTTTGACACTGAACCAGGGCGTTTCCGGCGGGGCCAGCATCATGGCATTTCCCATAGGCACATGGCTTTGCGTCCCTTCGGGATATGGGTCACGCAAAGGAAAGCTCGACAAAGGTTCTCCAGCCATTAAACGTGCAGCGATCGAGGCAATCGCGCTGTCGACGGCTTTGGCCACAAAGGGCACGGTGCGCGAGGCGCGCGGATTGACCTCAATAAGGTAGACATCCTTGTCCTTGATGGCGAATTGCACGTTCATCAAACCGCGCACCTTGAGCGCAACAGCCAGCGCCACCGTCTGGTGTTTAACCTCATCAATAACGTCTTTCGGCAAATCATGCGGTGGCAAACAGCAAGCGCTGTCGCCAGAATGAACCCCAGCTTCTTCAATGTGCTGTAAAACGCCCGCCACATGCACATCTTTGCCATCGCTCAGCGCATCCACATCAACCTCTATCGCGCCTGCAAGATAGCTGTCGAGAAGGACGGGGCTATCACCGGAAACGACGACCGCCTCAGAGATATAACGCTCCAATTGGGTAGAATCTTGGACGATTTCCATGGCCCGCCCGCCCAACACATAAGACGGACGAATCACCAGTGGAAACCCAAGGTTAGTGGCTTTCTTGCGTGCGTCTTCAGCGGAATAGGCAATCGCGTTGTTTGGCTGTTTGAGCCCAAGGTGGGCGACAAGCGCCTGGAAACGCTCCCGATCTTCGGCAAGGTCTATGGCATCAGAAGACGTCCCAAGAATCGGGATACCTGCTGCATCAAGAGCTTTGGCGAGTTTCAGGGGTGTTTGACCGCCGAATTGCACGATGACGCCGTGAAGCGTGCCGTTTTCCTGTTCTGCGCGCAAAACTTCCATCACATGCTCGAACGTCAAAGGTTCAAAGTAAAGACGATCAGAGGTGTCGTAATCCGTGCTGACTGTCTCTGGGTTGCAGTTGATCATGATGGTTTCATAGTCCAAACTGGACAGGGCAAAACAGGCGTGACAGCAGCAATAGTCAAATTCGATCCCTTGCCCAATCCGGTTGGGGCCGCCTCCCAAAATGACCACCTTGCGCGCGTTCGTTGGGCGGCTCTCACACTCAGGCACCCCCATCATGGGGGCCTCATAAGTTGAATAGAGATAGGGTGTTTGGGCTTCAAATTCAGCGGCGCATGTGTCGATCCTTTTGAATTGTGCAACCACACCAAGCATATGGCGTGTGCGCCGGACATCTGCTTCAGCTATATTCGCCAATTTTGCAATTCGTGCGTCTGAAAAGCCCAACATCTTTAGGCCGCGCAGTTCTTCCGATGTTTTGGGAAGCCCAGACTTACGAATATGGTCTTCGGCTTCGACGATCTCACGGATACGATCCAAAAACCACGGATCATAAGACGTGATCTCATAAAGCGCATCATTACGCATACCTGCGCGCATGGCTTGTGCAATCAAGCGCAAGCGATCAGGCGTTTGGCGGCTCAGTTCCGCGCGCTGGGCAATCGGATCATCGGGAAACGCGATGTCATCAAATCCAGTCAGACCCGTTTCCAGGGAGATCAGTGCCTTTTGCATGGATTCATGGAAGGTGCGCCCAATCGCCATAACCTCCCCCACCGATTTCATGGCCGTTGTCAGCAGCGGCTCTGCCCCTGGGAATTTTTCAAACGCAAACCGGGGAATTTTGGTGACGACATAATCGATCGTAGGCTCAAAACTCGCGGGTGTGACCTTTGTGATATCGTTATCCAATTCATCCAATGTGTAGCCGACCGCAAGCTTTGCCGCGATTTTTGCGATGGGAAAACCTGTTGCTTTGGACGCCAAAGCCGAGGATCGCGACACACGAGGGTTCATCTCGATCACGATCATACGGCCATTGTCTGGGTTGATCGCCCATTGCACGTTCGAGCCGCCTGTCTCCACCCCGATTTCCCGCAGCACGTCAATCGACCTACTGCGCATCAGTTGATATTCTTTGTCTGTCAGGGTCAGAGCGGGCGCGACGGTAATCGAGTCCCCGGTGTGAACCCCCATCGGGTCCACATTCTCTATGGAACATACAATGATAGCGTTGTCAGCCTTGTCGCGTACAACCTCCATTTCGAATTCTTTCCAGCCTAAGAGGCTTTCATCCACAAGTATCTGCGCAACGGGGGAGGCCTCCATCCCGCGGCGGCAAATCAGCTCATAGTCCGCGCGATTGTAGGCAACACCCCCACCCGTACCCCCTAATGTGAACGCAGGTCGGATAATCGCAGGCAATCCAATCTCTTCGAGTGCCTCCAGCGCAATTTGTGTGCCGGCTTTGTAATCAAACTTTCCACTTGGCAGTTTCGGTGCCGTGACAATGGTCGCACGGGGGTTTTCGATGCCCAGGCGATCCATCGCTTCGCGGAAGAGCTTACGGTCCTCCGCCATTTCAATGGCAGAGCGTTTCGCCCCGATCAATTCAACGCCATGATCGGCCAAAATGCCCATATCATCCAAAGCCAGCGCCGTGTTGAGCGCTGTTTGCCCCCCCATCGTTGGCAAAAGTGCATCGGGCTTTTCCTTGGCAATGATTTTGGCAACGATGTCTGGCGTGATCGGCTCGATGTAAGTTGCATCTGCTAGACCTGGGTCCGTCATGATCGTGGCAGGGTTTGAGTTCACCAGGATAACGCGATACCCTTCTTCTTTCAGAGCCTTGCACGCCTGAGCGCCCGAGTAATCAAACTCACAGGCCTGCCCAATAATGATCGGTCCGGCGCCAATAATCATAATGGAATGAATATCTTCGCGTTTGGGCATCTGTTATTCCTTGATCACAGGCAAACAGCTTTATTTTATAGCTTGAACTCACGAAGCTGCAAGAGGAGACAAACTCTGGATGACTGAGGTTTAAATTGCGGCGCTGAAATTTGATAAAGCTGCAGCCGCTGCGGCCGAATATCGATCCAAGAATACATGATCCCAGCTTTTATCATACTCGGCCCGGATGCTAAGACCCGCTTGGCCAAATTTTTCCCATCCTGAATGCGTCAGTATAATTTGAGTGCCATTTTTTTCTGGGGTGAAGGTCAACTCTATTTGCGTCGCATCGATTTGTGGCTGACCAACATGCCAGTCAATCTTAATTTGACGAGGATGCACCCAGTGGGTGATCGTCCCCCAAACAGTCTTTGTACCATCTGCAAGTGTTTCGATAAACTGCCCCCCAGGTCGTGGTTTTACGGTTAAAGCCAGCGGTAACGATCCGTTTGCAGCTGAAACAGAATGACTTGAAACCGGCCACCAAAGCGCAATGTCTGCGATCATCAAATCAATGGCTTCTGCAGCACCGAGACGCACATGAAGGATTTTTGTTATAGAGTTTGATGATATGGCACCCTGTTGATTTTTTTTATATCCTTTCTTTTCAGCAGAGACCACATCAATCGCGTCGTCCCACAATTTATCAACCCATGATCTGATTGGATCAAGTCCCTCTGGTGAAAGACTATAGATGCTTCGTGTGCCCTGCTGCTTTACGGTAACCAAACCAGCCTTACGTAAAACTTTCAGATGTTGAGAAACTGCTGGACGGCTCACGGGTAATGGTCTTGCTATCATGGCGACAGAACTCGGGCCACGTCGAAGCTTGTTTAATATGGACCTGCGTGTCGGATCAGCTAATGCAGTCAGTGCAGTTTCATAAGTCATGGATTACGTTTTTTTTAGCGATTACAATGTAAAATAACTCTAAGTCTAGAATCAGTGCTAGGTCAAGGCATGAGACTAATACATTCACCTTCACTGAGCATTTTGAATACTTTATCGGTAAAACGGTAGGTGAAACTTACCTTATCCACAGGCGATTTTAGATAAACTGCCATGTTATAATCAAATTCAGAAATACAATTCTCAGATTTTATATCTTTTTTTGTAATTTGAATAGCTTATCATTCTGCATAGTTGGCATTGATTATTTCCCTGTATGCAGACCAACTGTTAGCCAAAACAAAAATTGGTAAGACCTTGATCGTCAATATTGCGGGCACTTTTAAGGATTAACTACGCACCTAATATTCATTTTTCAACAAACTAGTATTACTCTCTGTGCAACACCAATAACTGCACGTCCAAACAATTCAGAGACTGATTTTACTTACCTGCCATGCATCATAACGAACATAGAACTCGGCACAACAAAGCGCCAAATCAAAAATAATGCGAAAAAGCGCGGCAAAAATATTGGCAATACCCACTCTTAAGACACCCTGAAATTACGTGTCACGTCGAACGATCAGCATGTCAATGCAGCGAAGAAAATTACAAACGGGATGCGGCCATTCTAGAATAATTGTAAAGTGAAACGCTGTCCGCACATGCTTGGCCATATTTTTTGTCTAATTTTTAGACGTTTAGACCTGTGATGATATAAGTTTTACACTCAAAATCTCATTGTTAAACCGCTAATAGTGACCTTTTCTTAATATCGCTCTATTAGCTCGAAATAGCTTCGCCCCTTGCAGCTCACTCAACTGAAACGTAGGTTAATGCCCAGAGGCATATCGAACCGAAGGATTTACACCTATGCAAGATCCGATACACACATACTACAATAATCTTGTTCCAATGGTTGTTGAGCAGACAAGTAGGGGAGAACGCGCTTACGACATATTTTCGCGTCTTCTCAAAGAACGTATTATTTTCGTAAATGGCCCCGTTCATGACGGAATGAGCCAACTTATCGTTGCTCAGCTTCTCCACCTTGAAGCTGAAAACCCCTCCAAAGAAATCAGTATGTATATCAACAGTCCAGGAGGTGTAGTGACCGCTGGCTTATCTATATATGATACGATGCAATATATTCGTCCGGCTGTAAGCACGCTGGTTGTCGGACAAGCAGCATCCATGGGGTCAGTTTTGCTTGTTGCAGGTGAAAAGGGGATGCGATTTTCCCTTCCCAACGCCCGCATTATGGTCCACCAACCTTCTGGGGGCTACCAAGGACAGGCTACCGATATTATGATCCATGCACAAGAAACGCAAAAGATGAAAAAACAACTCTACAACATTTATGTTAAGCATACCGGCCAAGAGTATCAGACGGTATTTGACGCTTTGGAGAGAGACAAATTTATGTCTCCAACTGAAGCCCAGGCGTGGGGGCATATTGACGAAATCGTTGAAAGTCGGTCAGCGGGCGCGGACGAATAGACGCATAATAAACTATGAACTCATAGCGACTATCGGCAAAAGACAAAACATTTGGCATTGTGGGTCCATGGTCAGCGTATTAAGCTTGAAATGTAATTATTGTGAAAGCAATACTGCAAATAAGACGATACATTGAGGATGCAGCATGGACGAGGTGTAAAGATGGCGACTGGTAATTCTGGGGATAGTAAAAACACACTTTATTGTAGTTTTTGTGGAAAAAGCCAACATGAAGTACGCAAACTCATAGCAGGGCCCACTGTATTCATATGCGATGAATGCGTCGAACTTTGCATGGATATCATTCGTGAAGAAACAAAAGCATCTGGATTAAAATCGAATGACGGTGTCCCAACGCCCATTGAGATTTGTGATGTTTTGGACGATTATGTTATTGGGCAGAATATTGCAAAACGGGTTCTTTCTGTAGCCGTTCACAATCATTACAAACGTCTGCATCATGCCTCAAAAACAGATATCGAACTCGCCAAATCCAACATATTGCTAATCGGCCCTACAGGGTGCGGCAAAACGCTACTGGCGCAAACGCTTGCGAGAATTTTGGACGTTCCTTTCACAATGGCCGATGCCACAACTTTGACCGAGGCAGGATATGTTGGCGAAGATGTTGAAAATATCATTCTCAAACTTCTCCAGGCTTCAGAATATAATGTTGAACGCGCACAACGCGGCATCGTCTATATTGATGAAGTTGATAAGATTACACGGAAATCTGATAACCCATCAATCACACGTGATGTTTCCGGTGAAGGCGTACAACAAGCCCTTTTGAAAATCATGGAAGGTACAGTTGCATCTGTGCCACCGCAAGGTGGGCGTAAACATCCTCAACAAGAATTTCTCCAGGTTGATACAACAAACATACTTTTCATCTGCGGAGGGGCTTTTGCCGGTCTCGACAAGATTATTGAGCAACGCGGCAAAGGCACCGCTATGGGTTTCGGCGCGGATGTACGAGACCCAAGTGAAAAAACCACGGGTGAGCATTTTAAAGAACTCGAACCAGAGGATTTGTTGAAATTTGGGCTAATCCCTGAATTTGTTGGGCGCCTGCCTGTGATTGCAACCCTGGAAGATCTTGATCAAGACGCACTTGTAACCATTCTCACAACCCCCAAAAACGCCCTGGTCAAACAGTACCAACGCCTCTTTGAACTTGAAGACGTTGCCCTTACATTCACAGAAGACGCATTTAATGCGATTGCGAAACGCGCGATCGAACGTAAAACCGGTGCGCGCGGATTACGTTCAATTATGGAAGATATCCTTCTTGATACGATGTTTGAACTGCCGAGCTTAGAGGGTGTGGAAGAAGTCGTCGTCAATGAAGACGCCGCATTTCGCGAAACAGCGCCTTTATATATTTATGCAAAGAAAAAGGCCGGGGGAGCTGCCTTGGCTTAGGCCTTAAACCGCTTTTATGTGCCGCTTCACATTCTCTTTTGTGGCTGAATTATTATCAATGAAGTCAAGAACTAGGGGGCGAATGTTGCCACGCCAACTTTTCCCTGCGAAAATTCCGTAGTGGCCTGCATTCGGTTCCAGATATTTCGCTTTCTTATGATCGGGAAGCCCTGTTAGGAGATCAAGCGCTGCAACGCATTGCCCAGGCGCTGAAATATCATCCTTTCCGCCTTCAATAGTTTTCACGGCAACTGTTGTGATTGCCCCTAAATCCACTTGATGGCCCGCAACAACAAATATGTTTTTGGCAATCTCCAAGCCCTTAAAAAGCCGCTTAACCGTAGATAAGTAAAATTCTGCTGTCATATCCATAACCGCGAGGTATTCGTCGTAAAAACGATTATGCTTATCATGTTCTGAGGCTTCGCCTTTGGCAACCTTGATGATCTGGTTGTAAAAGGCATGGGTATGTGTCTCCGCATTCATGGACATGAAAGAAGCCAGCTGCACAAGACCAGGATAGACTTTACGGCCAACCCCTGCATATTTTGTCCCAACACGTTGGATCATAGTCTCTTCAAGCTGTCCCATCGTCACACGACGTCCAAAATCTGTGACATCCGTTGGTGCTGCATCAGGATCGACAGGACCACCGATAAGTGTCAGGGATTTGGGCTGTGCCGCAGCATCTTGTTCGGCCAGATAGGCTGTTGCTGCAAGCGCTAAAGGCGCGGGTTGACAGATCGCTATGACGTGAATATCCGGCCCTAATGCGCGCATAAAGTCGACAAGATAGAGCGTGTAATCTTCAATGTCGAATTTACCGCACGAAACGGGAATATCCCGGGCATTATGCCAATCGGTAATGTAGACCTCACAATCTGGCAAAAGCGAGACAACCGTTGACCGCAAAAGCGTTGCGTAATGACCCGACATAGGGGCCACAAGCATCACACGCCGTGGCTTAGCGGGACGCCCCTGAACTTTAAAATGGATAAGATCTCCAAAGGGTTTTGAAACAATCGATTGCGTTTCCACAATATGATCTTTTTGATCTGCCCCGACAACAGTTCTGATATTCCAATCTGGTTTTGCAATCATTCTGTCAAATGTGCGTTCTGTCACCTCCCCCCAAGCCGAAAAGAGTTGGAACATAGGATTGGGGACCATGGCAAAAACAGGGTAGCTCGAAAAATGCCGCGCCGACGATCCAAGCCAAGCATTGGTATTGCGCATGGTTTCCATGATTTCATAGGGGATGAGATACTTCATTCGCTGCTCATAGGTTTCGTCCAATATTCGGAATGCACTTGGACGTGGGTTATTTTGTCTCTATGCTCAAAACAAAAGATAGATATTTTGCACATGCAGCATTTTTGCGGGAAAATCAAGCGATGAACACGGCACCAGAGTCAGACGGCGCCGCACTGGAGCGGTTAAACAGAAACATAAAACGTATAGAGGAGTTGTCTAAACGCCTTGTTACGGCTTTGGCCGCGCGACGCACGGCCGATCATGGGTTACAAGGCCCAGGGCAAGATATTTATGTAAAGGCCCTGGCGGCCTACCTTGCCGAGCTGATAACAAACCCGGCCAAGTTGATTGAACATCAAATCAATTTCTGGGGACAAAGTTTGAAACATGCCGTTGAGGCACAAACCGCTATGGCAAGTGGACAGCCCTCAGCGCCCCCAGATGAAGGCCCAGAGGACCGAAGGTTTTCAAATCCACTTTGGAAAAGCCATCCCTATTTTAATTTTGTCAAACAGCAATACCAAATTAGTTCTGAAGCGATCACCAATGTTGTCCATGATCTTGAAGGCCTGTCCTCTCAGGACAAAAAGCGACTTGAGTTTTTCAGCCAGCAAATCATAGATCTTTTTGCCCCAACGAATTTTTTCGCAACCAATCCTGATGCGCTGGAGCGCGCCGTCGAAACCGAAGGCGAAAGCCTTGTCAAAGGCCTGGAGAATCTTGTCAATGATATAGAGGTTAACCACGGGGATTGGTTGGTCACGCTCTCCAATCGGGACGCTTTTGAGGTGGGTAAAAATATCGGGGCCACAGACGGGGCGGTTGTTTTCCGCAACCGGCTGATCGAGCTGATCCAGTATACGCCAACAACTGAGACCGTTTATCGTGTGCCTGTTGTCCTGTTTCCCCCATGGATTAACAAATTCTATATTCTCGACCTGAAAGCACAAAACTCGCTGATCAAATGGATTGTTGACCAGGGGTTTACGCTTTTTGTTGTGTCTTGGGTGAACCCTGATGCAAGTTTCTCCGATGTGGGTATGGATAATTATGTCGAAGATGGGTTTTTAAAAGCCATCGAAGTGGTGAAAGAGATCTGTGCGCAACCACAAGTGAATGCGATCGGGTATTGCATTGCGGGGACAACTTTAGCGATTACTTTGGCGCTCTTGCAAAAACGCAAAGACAAGAGCGTGAAATCCGCAACCTTTTTCACGGCCCTTACAGATTTTAGCGCGCAAGGGGAAATGGGCGTCTTCCTAGGGTCAGATTTTGTGGACGCCATAGAACGGGAAGTGGCCAACAAAGGCTATCTCGATAAGTTTTTCATGTCGCGCACGTTTAGCTATCTCCGGGCAAATGATCTGATTTATGGGCCAGCAATAAAAAGTTACATGCTGGGTGAATCCCCGCCTGCGTTTGATTTGCTCTATTGGAATGGGGATGGCACAAACCTGCCCGGTCGCATGATGGTGGAGTATCTAGAGCAACTCTGCACAGGTGATTGTCTTGCCCAAGGGACATATCGTGTTTTCGATGAGACTCTGTCATTGAATGATATTCGTATACCTCTGTGCGCTATTGCCTGTGAGTCAGATCACATAGCAGCTTGGAAAGCTTCCTACCGCGGTATCCAAAAGATGGGCTCCCGCAACAAAACGTTCATCCTCTCACAATCTGGTCATATCGCGGGGATTGTGAATCCACCAAGTAAGAATAAGTATGGTCATTACATACACGACAATCTCTTGAAAGATGCAGGCGAATGGCATGAGGCTGCAACATTCCACCCAGGCAGCTGGTGGCCACGTTGGGAAAAGTGGCTAAAAGACCAATCGGGCAAAAGTGTTTCTGCAAGAATGCCAGGAACTTCCCAATATCCCAGTTTGGCTCCCGCACCTGGAACTTACGTGATAATGCAACCCGAGACATAAATTCTGCGCTGCAGCATTTTTCCCTTGATTTTCTGCGCCGCAGCATTTATGTCTCAATTATAAAATCTCATTCGGAGATTATAAATCAAGAGGACTATAGAAATGACAAAATCAGAAGAGTTTACAAAATACATCACGGACATGATGGGCAATTTTCCAATGGACACCGGCGCGATGCAGGATGCTTTCAAATCACAAGCGACCTTAGCGGAAAAAATGTCTAAAGTTGCTTTGGAAGCGGCTGAGAAATCAACTGAGATATCAACAAAATGGACCAAAGACACACTGTCTAAAATGGCCCCTGTGATGTCGGCAAAAGAAGACCCCGCCGATTATGCAAAAGCTATGACAGATTATGCATCCTCTTCCGCAGAAGTTGCGGCCGAACACATGGCAGCCTTCGCCGAAGTCGCCAAAAAAGTACAAATGGAAACCGTTGAGCTTTTGATGGTCGCTGGTAAAGATGCCACAGATGGTGCAACTGCTGCAGTGAAAAAAGCAACTGAAGACGCAACCAAAGCGGTGAAAAAATCAACAGCCGCGGCGAAATAATATACATAATGATGTCTATCGGATAACCTCCCAACCCGATAGAATCAAAGCAGGGCGCAATGCGCCCTGCGCAAATTAAACATTGCAAACGAACTGATTTTGACTGAGATATTAGTTCCGTTTATGTTGGGAGAATTTAGTGACCGAAACAGATGATGAACTGCTGATCAAACGGTATGCGAGCAGAAGGCTCTATAATACCGAAACCTCAGATTATATTACACTTGAAGATATAGCAGGCTTCATAAGAGAAGGTCGAGACATCAAGATATTAGATCTAAAAACTGGCGATGATCTAACACGACAATATCTTCTTCAAATTATCACAGAGCATGAATCGAAAGGCGAAGCAATGTTGCCCGTCTCGGTTCTAACAGATCTTGTACGCAGCTACACAACACAAGCCCAATCGGTTGTGCCTGAATTTCTCGCGGCGAGTTTTGAAATTTTACGCTCTGGTCAGTCCCAAATGATAGAAAATATGTCTTCCATGAACCCGCTTAGTAAGATGCCAGGATTTGAAGCAATGAAGGCCCAACAAAAAGCCTTCTTCAGGGCCATGACACATGGTATTTCGAACTGGCCAGTCGTAGAACAAGCGTCTGATGATTTTAGTGAGGAGAAGCAGAAAAGTGAGCTTGATGAGATAAAACTGCAGCTTGCTGAGATGCAAGAGGTACTTTCAAAAATTAATTCGTCCAAATAAACAGTGATGATTTCTTATAAGTTCATCTGACACAGTTAATTTATTCAATCGGCATAAAACACTCTAACACAAGACGTATGTCACCAGATGGCGTCCCGTCAAAGGTTAAAACAGCCACTAAATATTCTCCAGGAGAAAGACGATCCGCAACCTGTGCACTTAGGCCGTTTGTGTCATCATCTTCTGCAATTTGCCTGCCAACACGATCAAAGATTTTCAAGATCGGATCGACATCGGTTTGGCTGAGGGCTTCAATAACAATAAGAGGACACTTTTCAACATTGAAGCGATACCAAACCGCAGTGCTGTCGATAGGAACATCTTTATAGTACAATGACGAAATCATCCCAAGATCTTCGATGAAAATATCGTCTTCTGGTGTTGGAGAAATCTCCGCTTTTTCAATTTGGGATTGTCTTGCTGCCAAAGGATCAAAACGGCTCACCTCAAGCGTTACAGGATTAACGGCAGAGCCGATATCCTCAACTGCAATGCAATATTCACCTGGCATCAGAGGTGTGCTGAAATCGATCCGGGGGTTAAGACCATCGAAGTCATCATTTTCCTCCAAAAGTGCCCCATTACCATCATAAACGCGTAATACAGGATCAGTGTCTGTACCAGTCGCCGTCAGAGTTATCGCAGAACGTTCGTCCAGCGAAAATCTGTGAAATGGCGCTTCGGAAGGTATGAATGTTATGGTGATTGGTCCGTTAGAAAGCCGTCTATCAAGGCTGGTTTCCGCCAAATCCATGGCAGGTGTCTCTGGTTCACAGTCACCAATCTGAGAACCCTCTGAAAGCCCTGCTGTCAAAGGTGGATGATCCAGAAGGCCCACACGCATATCAACGGGCAAGACGCGATTATTAAAACTACGCGCTGTCAAACAATATTGTCCCGCAGAAAGAAACGCTTCTGCGCGAGAAGCTAAATTCCCACCCGAGTCATCATCCTCGATAATAAGGGTTCCATTCGCGTCATAAAGTTGCAGCATCGTGTCGCCTTCGTCTTGGGGCGCAACTTCAACGCGCACATTTGTAGGCTCACTCAACATAAAAAACACAACCGCCTGCCCGCCCAAAGGCACCATGCTTGCAGTTTGAAAAGGCGCTGTGGTCCCGGAAATATCAGAAGCTAAAACACTCCCACCTATCCACCCACCTTGTGTACCAATCTCGCTACAAGACGGGCCTTCTTGGGAAAATGCAGCACTACTGATAAGGATCGTAACAATCAGAATAATAGATGATCTGAGCATAAATATCCCCGTTTTTAGATTACACAACTTTCCGCAAGTGTATTTATCGATCACAGATTTGATGTAAAACGTAGTCAAAGGACAATTTGTTGTCCACTATTAAAGACTGAAATGGACACATTTTGGGCATCGGCCACACATGAAAATCTAAACTTACACTGCGTGACGTTTCTCAAACTGCGGGAGTTTTTAAAGAACCGAAAGCCCTATGTTACGCGGCAATAAATACGTTTCAGAAAAACATGCTTCCGTTAGTCAATAATACAACGCATTTTAGCATTCTGGAAGATTAACTGCGAGGCCACCCAGACTGGTCTCTTTATATTTATGGTTCATATCAAAGCCCGTTTGTCTCATTGCTTCGATACAATTATCAAGCGGCATGAAATGTGTCCCATCCCCACGCAGCGCAAGTGAAGCTGCAGAAACAGCCTTGATCGCGCCCATGCCGTTGCGTTCGATACAGGGGACTTGCACCAAGCCACCGGCGGGATCGCAGCTCATCCCGAGGTGATGTTCCAAGGCAATTTCTGCAGCATTTTCAATTTGGTGATTTGTTCCGCCAAGGGCCGCACAAAGCCCAGCCGCAGCCATTGCTGCGGCAGAGCCCACTTCGCCCTGACACCCCACTTCAGCGCCAGAGATCGACGCATTATGTTTGATGAGCCCCCCGATGGCCGCCGCCGTGAGTAAAAAGGTAGACACGCCCTCTTGCGTCGCACCAATGCAATGCTCTTTATAGTAGTGTAACACCGCTGGAATAACGCCCGCCGCGCCATTCGTGGGCGCGGTGACAACTTGGTTCCCTGCCGCATTTTCCTCATTGACAGCCATGGCGTAAACAGACAGCCAATCATTTGCTGCGTGGGGTTGAGTGAGGTTGTGCTGCGCCTCATCTGTGAGTTGCGCATAAAGCGCCTTCGCGCGACGTTTGATGTTGAGCCCCCCCGGCAGAATGCCCTCACGCGATAAACCCCGCTGGAGTGAGGCCTCCATGACCGCAAAAATCTTGGCCATACCCTCATCAAGTTCAGAGCTTGACATCAAGACTTCTTCGTTTGCGCGTTTCATATCCGCGATTGAGTGCCCGGACTGTTCCCCCATCTCCAGCATTTCAGCCGCAGAGCCAAACGGAAATGGAAAGCCTGCCTGCTCTTTTTGGGTGTGGAGATCGGTGTTTTGATTGGCCTGCAATTCAGCTTCTGTTAAAACAAATCCACCACCTACAGAGTAATATGTCTCTTGCAGATAAAGATGACCGGATGTGTCAAAAGCCCTAAGTATCAATCCATTGGCATGCCCGGGCAAAGGCGGCCCATAGTCAAAGATGATATCTTGGTTCGGGTCGAAATGAAGGGGGGGCAAGCCTTCATGCACAAGCCGTTTTTCGATTTGCAATCGCGCGATCAAGAGATCAGCGGCCTCGCTATCCAACGTGGCTGGAAGAAATCCAAGAAAACCCAGAATCACAGCCCTGTCGGTTGCGTGACCTTTACCCGTAAAAGCAAGCGAGCCGTGTAGGCTGGCGCTCAACGCGCCAAGTTGACCTGCACCAGGTTCTCTCTCTCTGCCTTGTCTCAGATCCTCTAGAAAACGCGCGGCTGCTGTCATGGGCCCCATCGTGTGTGAAGAGGACGGACCGACACCGACTTTGAAGATATCAAAAATACTGAGAAACATAAACGCATCGTGCAATTTATGTTGATTTATTGCAATCAATAGATCACATTCAGTCTGTGCATAACGCTCTTACGGCATACGCTAAGATATGACTCTCCAGCGTCGATGGAACCAAAGCCATTGTTCCGGATAGCGCCTAACCCATGCGCCAAGGCGGTGGTTGAACTCCTGCATCATCTCTATTGGTTGAGAAGCTGAAATCGGCGTTTCACAAGTGATTTCAACACCACCGTTTTTCCTTAATCCAAAACAGGGGACAAGCGGTAAATTATACCTCAGCGCGAGTTGTGCCGGAGAAAGTGTTGTCACGGCCGCCTGCCCAAGAAAGTGAAGGCGTGTTCCATCATTAAAGTGTTGATCTGGAAGTAATGCAATAAATCCGCCAGATCGGATATGGCGCAGCATTTGACGATTGCCCCGGTATCCTTTGGCTATGATTGGTTGACCTCCGTGATCGATACCGGCACGGAAAAGAGGTTCGAAATAAGGGTTGTTGTTGGGACGATAAATGGCACCTGTTTCAAGCCCCTGGGCTTTCAAAGCGTGTCGGATTGCCTCCCATTGTCCAAAATGGCCAGAGACAATGATTGCCCCCTTGCCCTCTGCCCTAGCGGTTTTGAGGGCTGCAACGCCCGGGCCAGAAAGCGTGAATTCTCTGGCCTGATGTTCGTAGTCCTGGTTGAACAGGATTTCAGTGAGTGTCTGCCCAATTGTAGAGGCAACGCCCCGTATGATTCTGCGTTTCTCCCTTTTGGACATCTCAGGGTATACGTGTGTAAGGTTTTTCTCCCCACGTGTTCTCAAGCTTGGTACAAAAACGATCAATGCAGCGCAAAGTTTGCCCGCGGCCACCACACGCCAAGACAGCGGAAAAGGTTTGGACAAGCCCAATGCTATACGCACAATAACTGTTTGCACTCGATATATGGTTGATTTTGAAATCATGACAGAGACGTGGCGTAGAACTTTTGTGCGGCAAGCATAGCTGTACTCGGTTGATCAAGGCATTCAAGATCGCTCAGAAGCACATCAGTTTCATAGGCGACCTGCGCCCAACTGCCTACAATAATCCGAGCAGCCGTGGAGTAGACACCAGGAGAATATCGGGTGAGATTGGTTACAAAAAGTTCAGACACAGACATCATTCGCTCTATGGCCCAATTTGTCCAGACTGACCAGAATTGGATTTTGCAATCCAGGCAGAATGGCAAGAATGTGCAGATGATGACTATTCACCTCTGGGTCGGACTCGGACAACAACTGTTTTAATATACGATGGCGCGCGTATTGTCGTTGTGTTTTAATGTACCTACAGCACATTGTCCAAACCTCTCAGAGCGTACAAAACATGCATTGTTTTTATGGCTTTGTGGTCATAGGATATTCTGAGGCTTTATACATTTAGCCCGCGTGATGGAATGGTAGACATAAGAGACTTAAAATCTCTGGGCCGAAAGGCCGTGCCGGTTCGAGTCCGGCCGCGGGTACCAT